>DAHZDR010000416.1 GCA_027403435.1 Deltaproteobacteria bacterium | reverse complement strand
GAAACCGCATAGCCGACGCGGTCGATTTCGGCGGTCAAGGCGTGCAGAAAATCGGCGAGATGGCTCCGGGCAAGAAAGCGCCAGCGCGCGCCGACGATCGCCGCATACAGCCGCCTGCGCTCCTCGTCGGCGAAGTTCTGTTGCGTCGCCCACATGGCGACGCCGCGCTTGCGCGCCAGCATCGCCCGCGCGGCGGCGACGCCGACATAGACGGCGAGCAAGCCGAAAAATCCTGGTCGAAACCCGATTGCGTCCAGCGCTCCCAGCGCCGCCCGCGCCAGCCGATCCGCGCGTCCCTGCCCATGCAAATCCATCCCGGCCGCCTGCAGAGTCGGCAGCATCAGGGCCAGGCCGATTCCTTCGACCATGGGCACCGCGAGCATCAGCGCGAGCGTTCGCCAGAGGCGCCACCCCTGGGATCGGGCCAGGGCCCGCGCGAATTCCGGAGCCGAGCCTTTCATTGGGGAGCGCGCGCCCGGCGTTCTGGCGGCGGCCATGCGCGCATCTTTTTGGCTGGATACGGCGCGTTGGGCAACAGCCGGCGCGATTGCACGATCAGCGCCCGCACCGGTCGAATCGCATAATAGAGCGCGCGCAGCGCAAGATGGCGCAGCCGTCCGCGCGCGCTCTCGATCACGCCCAGCGGCACCGCCCATTCCAAATAGAGCGGCGGCCGCCCTCCGACGTTAACGAACAGCCGCCGCTTGATTCCGCGGACCAGGCGCGCCACCGCCGGATCGTTCGCCGCCGCCCGCGTCAACGCCGGGCCGGCCGGCGCGCCCAGCAAATCCGCCGCGAGCGCGGCGCCGACGGCGGCGATTCTGAGCGCGCCGCGCGCGCGCGCCGCTTCAGCCAGCGCGTCGCGTTCCGCGGCGTCGGCGGCGCGCAGGATCATCGCCAAATCCGCAATCGAACCCAGCCCGCTCCATCCGTGTTTGGCGCCATGGACGGCCAGAAAGAGCGCGAGATCGGCGCGTCCCAGCGTGCGGATCGGGGTTCCTTCGAGTTCGCGGAGTTCGGCGTGGCGCCACAGGGCGTTTTCCTCCGGGCCGTAATCAAAATAGGGCGGGAGCAGATCCCAATGCAGATCGATCGACCAATCCGCGCCGGGCCGGATAAATTCGTCGCCGGAGGCGCGTTCGAGCGCCACCCGCGGTTGCGCCAGATCCATCGCGCGCGGCAGATAGCCGCCTTCGACCAGGGTCGCCGCGGCGCGCACCGCGTCCTTGCGGCGCACGAGCAAATCAATATCGTTGAATTGGCGCAGCGAAACGTCGCCCCACGCCTGAAGCGCCAGTAAGGGGCCCTTGAAGGCGATCGTTTCGATTCCGGCGGCCGCGAGCGCGGCCGCCATCCGCGCTAATTCGCGCGTCATTTGCAGGTTGCCAAGCGCGTTGCCGTAATACTCGGCGCGCATCCGCTCGAGCCGCTCCGGCGCGATTCCCGGCGTTCGCCGCAAGCGCCGATAGACCAGCGGCAGAACGCCATGATGACCCGCGTGCGAAGCGACGAGCGTCCAATTCAAGGCGGCGGCGTCCGCGATCGCCATTTCCGCCGCCGAATCGCCGCCGCCGCATTCGCGGCGCAGGCAAGCGACCACCAGGCGCGCTTCCGCGCTCCAGCCTTCCGCGATTCCGCTTTCGCCGCCGCTCATCCGCGATTCAGGGATATTCGCGATTCCCGCGATTTCCGCCTCCGGTTTCAGTTTTGGACCAGGTCGTCGAGCACGGCGGCGCGCACGGCGGGCAGCGCCGCGAAATCGTCGGGGACGATTAGCCGGCGCAAGGGCACGCTGGCCGCGACCCGGCCGAGCAGGTGGAAATGGCGCGCCAGCATCGTACGGTCGCCGATATCAAGCGGAAAGCTCGCCGCCACCAGTTCCGGAAAGGCCTCGATCGGTTTAAGCGGGCTTATCGCCGGGCGTTCCGCCGCCGGCGCGCGGCGCAGGAAATAGATTCGTATGAGCGGGCGCGGCTCCCTGGCAAAACCGTGAGCATCCTCGATCAGGCGGGTCTTGGCGGTGAACTGCGCAACCGGCAGGGTGCGCTTGCCGCCGCTCGCCAGCGCCTTGAGCGCGTCGTCCCACAGGCGGACTCCGGGATAGGCCGGTATGGCCAACACCCGGCCGTCATCGGCGAGCGCCATGCAGTCATCGCAGACCACCGGAATCCCGGCTAGCTGAAAGCTGGCAGCAAGCGTCGATTTGCCGGTTCCGGCTTCGCCCAGAAAAGCGCAAACTCCGGCGGCGGCGGCGATCGCCGTTGCGTGCAGGGCCTCGACGCCGCGCAGGTTGAGCGCGCGCGGCAGCACATGATCGAGCGCCAGATGACGCAACGTGACTAGGGAGACGCCGTCGCGGGCGGCAACGCAATGGATCTCGCATCCGTCCTTTGCGATCACGAAATCCGCCATCTCGGGGAAGCGCAACAGATAGCCCTTGTCGATTCGCGCCGAACGCAGCCACGCGGAGCCGTCGGGATACGTTGAAATATTGAGCCAGCGGCGCGGCTCGGGCGGCGCCTGCCGCGCTTCGCACAGGCGCATCGCGATTCGTTCGAGCGGTCCCTGGCGCATGTCGCGCAGCGGCGTCAATTCCGGCATCTCGGTGTCGGCGACAATCGCAAATCCATAGGCGCGGTAATGAAATGTTCGTCCAGGGCGTTGGCGCGAGGAACTTCGCGCGCGGCCGCCGCCGCCGATTGTTCGCACCGCCATCGGCGTCTATCCGGCGGCGGCGCATGCCGCGTCCGCGCGATTTACCACGTTGCGCCGCCACAATTCGGCCGACACCGTGGTCCATAATGGCCAGATATTGGCGTTTTGGTAGTCTGCAATCCGTTCGCGCCACGCGCGCCGGAACGCGGCGGCGTCGATCCATCCGGCCTCCGCCAGCGCCGTCGCGTTGAAGCCTTGATCGCCGGCAAATTGCTCCAGCGCCTTGACGAACAGGATCGAGAAATCGGCCTTGTCCCGCCGCGCCAGCACCGAATCGGGAATTAGGCCGCGCAGCGCATTGCGCAGGATGAATTTGCGTTTCCGTTCGCGCGCCGGCTGGTCGTCCGATACGGACAGCAAAAACTCGTAGAGCCGGCGATCGTGGAACGGATGGCGCTCCTCGATCGTCCACGCGGCGGTGAGGCGGTTCGACATGTCCATACCATGCGCGACCCATCCGCTGTGGAAGTTCTCATAGAGCGCGCGCCGGGCGAAGCTCATTGCGATTGGCGGCCGCGGATCGCTTTCGAGGCGCTCGACCAGTCCGATCCGCCGCGCGAAGCCGGGCCGAATAAAATCCGGGACCGGCGTGCGTCCCAGCGCCCTGCGCGTCAGCGCGCGAAGCCGCTCCGGCAGTAGCGGCCACACCGCGCGGCGAAGCGCGAAGTCGATCTGGTTGCGATTGGCCACTCCCGGCGGCGTCGCGGAGTCCGCGCGGATTCGCCGCAGCATTTCGCGCAAGCGTCCAGTCCGCAGCAAATCGGCATACGCGTAGGGCGTGCCACTCATCCATTCGTCCGACCCGGTCCCGCTCAGCAGCACCCGGAAGCCCCGTTCACGCGCGGCGGTCCATAGGTTGAACCAGATCGCGCCGTTTGGATATTCGGAGAAATCACGATAGCGATCGATGCTGCGGACGCAGTCGTCCAGCGTAATCGCGTATGGTTCCGGGGCGTTAGCCCGCAAGCCAAGCATCCGGACGGTCGCGTCAACATAGGCGCGTTCATCGAGTTCCGGATGCTCGAAACGCAGAGAAAAGGTTTCGAAAGGACAATCCGGCGCTTTGCCTGAACGGCGCAGCGCCGCGACCATCCCAACCACCGAGGTCGAATCGAGTCCGCCGCTCAGATGGGCTCCAATCGGCCCGATCGCACGCATCCGGCAACGCACGGCTTCGCCGAAAATTTCGCGAAAATGTTCGGCGTACTCCGCGTCGTCGCGGTAGCGAAGTTCATTTTGCGGCAGCAGATCGAACCAGGGAGTGATCTTCAAGCCTTCCGTCCGCACGACCATCCGATAGGCCGCCGGCAAGCGCTTGATATGTTTGAACAGAGTGTCGGCCCGTCCGACGAGAGTGCCGCTCAGATATTCGCCAACCACGCCTTCGTCCGGTTCGGTGGGCATCGCGGGATCGGCGAATAGCTGTTGCAGTTCGGTGGCGGCGAGCAGCGTTCGCCTGTCGTAAAAGTAATGGAAGGTGCGGACGCCGATCGGGTCGCGAGCGCAAAACAATTCGCGTTTTAGCGAATCCCAGACCACCATGGCAAAATCGCCGATTATGCGCTCAGGAGCCTCGGCGCCGAAGCATTCGTAGGTTCGCAGCGCCAGCTCGGCGTCGGTGTCGTCGCGCGGCGCCGCGTTGCGTTCGCGCAGCGCCGCCGCCAATTCCGTGCGATTATCGATCCTTCCGTCGAACACCAGCCGCAGCCGCCCGGCGGGATCGGCCAGCGGTTGCGTTTCATGGACGGCTTCGGGCGTCGTATGGAACGCTTGATAGCCGAGCGCGATCGGTCCATCAATCCAATGCCCGCAACCGTCCGGGCCGCGATGCGCGATCGTGTCCATCATCCGGCCGAACAGGGCGCGGTCGACCGGTCGGCCGTCTAGATTGAAGATGACCGCCAGTCCGCTCATCCAGGCGCCTTCAGGGCTTTGCGCGAAGACGCTATGGATAGGGGAGTCCGTCGGGCGGCGATCGTCGCTGCGGAGTGTAATTTACACATCGCTTCAGGCGCCGGGTTCGACGCTTAGTGAGGGACGCAAAGTCGTATAAGAATCGAGTTCGAAGTCGCCGATAATCACGGCGCCAGCGCTTTCGAGCCAGGCATGCGCCGCGAGCCGGCCGTCAGCGGACTTGTGTACGCCAATTTTAAGCGCGGACGGATAGCCATAGCGCGTGAGCAAAACCTGCGTGGCGAGCGCCCGCACGAGGCAATTCGAGCCGCCCGGAATTGCGCCGCCGGCCGCGCGCACCGCCCATGCAAGACGTTCGGGCGGCGGTGGCGCAACCGTCCGGCGGGGCGGCGGGCCGCACCACGGGCGCCCGCGCCGGCTCATTGTCATCGCGCGCCGGCGTACGGCGTCGAAGCCGATGGCGCGCAAACCGATAGCGGTGCGCGCGAGCGTCAGGACGGCGTCGATCAACAGGCGTCGATCGCGTCCCGGCAGGCTCAGGAATTTAGCCGTTCGCCCCATCGGCAACCTCGATCAGCCCGCGTTCGTGCAATTGGCGCAGCAACTGGATCAAGTCGGATTCGCAGGCGTCGCGCTTAACGTCATATTGGGCCAGCATCTCATCCAGGAGGCTGCCAACCTTAATGGGACGTTCGAGCAGGCCCCAAATGGCGGCGCCAACCGGATTCAAGCCATGATAGGCGCCGGTTTTCAGGTTCAGGATTGCGGCATCGCCGTCCAGTTTGCAAGAAATCTGATCCGGTGCGACGCTAACTACCGATTCGAGCGTAATTTGAATGGTAACGGGCAAAACGGACCAACCGTCTTCAGCGAAATCAAGTTCCAGCACGCGCAATCACGCGCTTACCTAGCATACGACGCAACCGGCGCTGTCGCAATGCCAAGTTTCAGTGGCGCCGCGATCCGCGCGCTCCGTCTTGATTTGATGTGTCGGCGTCAGTTTGCCGCGGCGGCGGTTCCGATGGCCTCTGGTGGTTGGTGCCGCATGATGAAGCGGGGACGGCGCCAGGCGATATAGGCGGGGAGAATCAGCACGCCCGCGATCATGTTCGTGCCCATCAGGAAAATCAACAGCACGCTCATTTCGTTATGGAACATCAGTGGCGAAAACACCCACGGCACGATTCCGCCGATCATTACGGCAAAGGTGCTGAAGACCGAAGCGCCAGTGCTGCGCAGGGCCGTGGTGACGGCGTTATCGAGCGTGGCGCCGCCGAAGACCTCGTCGCGGATGCGCGCGACGGTATAGATGCCGTAATCGACGCCGAGCCCGATCCCGAGCGAAATTACCGGAATCGTGTCGATCGTCAGGCCGATGCCGCGCAGGTTCATGTACACAAAGGCGCCAAAATTCGCCATCACGCACGAAACAATGAACAGCGCCCCGGCGGTGAGGGACCGGAAAGTGAAGGCGCAGCACAGAAAAATGACCAGCAGAACGAAGGTTAGATTGACTATGTCAAGCTTGTATAGAACGTCGTTCGCGGCCAGGAAGAGGCCGGCTTCGCCGCCGAAAAAACTGACCTTGACCTTGCTCAGGGATTGGTCGGGCGTGACCCGCGTGGCGACGAAGCGCCGAATGTCGTCACGCACCCGGTTGAGCCGGGAGTAGGTATGGTCCGGCAGCAATACGCGGATGCACGAGTTCGTCATCCTGGGCGAATAGGCGAAGAAGCGCTCAATTTCGCCCGGTGCGGTGCCAGAGAAAAACATGTACCAGAGATTGCCGCCGAGTTCGGTCTGGCCGGGAATCGCCTGGTACTTCGGAAAGCCGTTATGGAACATCATGTTGAGCGGCTTAATCGCCAGATTGGCGAACGAAATCACGGCTACGGCGTCGCCGCGGCTGACCAGATAGGCGCCCATGTCGTCCGCCATCCGCATCACGGCCGGTCCCAGTCCCGATTGCGGGTTGGGGTAATCGGGCGTCGTCAGGACGACCCATCCTTCATCCGTGGGAAAGAATTTGCCGATTTCGGCGATATCCTGGTTGACCTTGGAATTCGGTCGATAGAGCGGCGTGCCCGGCGTTTCGTAACCAATCCGGGCGCGTTGACCCGAAACGACGCCGAAAACGATGAACGCCGCGCCGCCGGCGAGCAACCCCGTACGGACCATGCCGGGCGTGACGGGCACGTGGACCAACCATTCCGTGAAAGTACGGAAAACGGTTTGGCGTTCCCCTTTTTCGAGTTTTACCAGCCAACTTCGCTCGCGAATACGCGGGCGCGGCAGATAACTCATGAAAATCGGCTGGAACACGAAGACCATCGTGAGGCTGCCCGCAAGCCACATCGCGCCGCCGAAGCCGATCTCCTTGAGCACCGGGATGCCACCGAGCGAAATAAAAATGATTCCGGCAATATCGGCCAGAATCGACAGCAATCCCGGCGGAAGCATCACGTCGGTGGTGGTGGCGCAAGCGAGCAATTTATCGTCAAGACGGTCTAATTCATCGTAATAGCGTCCCTGCCACTGGATTCCATGACTCAAATCCCGGGCGGTCAGGATAAACGGAATCACCAGCATCACCGGGTCGAAGTTGTAGCCCATCAGGCTGACGAAGCCGAGGCCCCAGATGGCGGAGAACGATCCCGTGAGGACCGGAGCCCACCAACTGCTGCGTTCGCCGATGCTTAAATAGAGGATGATTAACATCAACGCGATCGCCGTGATGAAGATCGCTTTGATTTCAGTTAGATAGTAATAGCCCCACCCAGAGATAACCGGCTGGCCGGCGACATAAATAACGGTGTTTGAATCCTGATATTCGTGGATCAGCGCCTGAATCGCGTCGAAGAGCTTCTTGTAGTCGAGTCCGGACTCATTGAACGTCGCGGTGATTAGCGCGCCCTTGTTGTCGTAGGTGATCAGTCCGGCGACCGGCTCATGATGCACCATCACGTTATGGCGTAGATCGTCGAGACCCTTTTGCGTCGTCGGCACCCGCGGGTACATGTAGCAGGTCGAGATCAGGGCGCCGGGAACCGCATGGGTGAAGGCCACGCGATAGGAAGCGAGCGAGAAAATTTCGTTATGATCAACGCCCGGGAGCGTGTTGGCCTTGCGGGTAATGTCCTGGATTTTTTCCAGGGTTTTGAAATTGAAGATGTCGCCGTGCTTGACCCGCAGCATCAGGTAGAGCGACTGCGCGCCGCCGTGTTGGTCCTGGTACTTGCGATAGAGGAGGGTGTCTTCGTGGTCGGCGGGGAAAAAATTCTCGAAGCGCGTGGCGATTTTCACCCGCGCCGCCCAATAGCCCATGAAGATCGTGATAACGATCAAAAGCAGGCCGATCGGCGCGCGAAACTGCAGGATATACCTGCCCAGCCCCCAAGGTTCCTGGGTTCTCAACGTGGACATGAATACGATTCTCCGCTCAATCCCGGGTGTAGGGCGGGCGCAAGCTCTCCCCCGATCGCCCAAATCGCCCTGCCCCCACCGGGAGCAGACTGCGTACCATCCCCGGCCCACCTTAGCAAGGCTTCAGTTATAAAGCATGGGCAAAAATCGCCCCGCTTGCGCCGTCTGATGGACCGGCGAGCATGGTTGCGCCGCGAGATTGGCGCCGCTTGATGGCGCGAGCGGCGCCAGTTTGCTAGAAAGCCTCAAAAGCGAGGTTTTGTGAGGACGCGGCCTTCTCCCATTTTTGGCGCCACGCACGAGGTGTTGCGGCTCGAATCGCCGGCTCCGCGGCGGTGCTGCTGAACCGGGAGCCTTCGCCCGTCGAGACCTACAACCGATCAAGAAGCCGCGCAGCGAAGCGCTCTGGACGAATTACTAGGCGGCCGCCGTCGATTAAATTGCCGTGCCTCGGCTCCGCCAACGCGATCAGCTGAAGTTGGCAATCACATTCTGACAGGCTTGCACTTCTGGTTGTGGGGCCAATGATCGACCGTGTTGCCA
>DAHZDR010000413.1 GCA_027403435.1 Deltaproteobacteria bacterium | reverse complement strand
GCGGCGAGCTTCGCGTGCGTGGCGCCCAAAACCGCGCTGATAACGCCGATCGTCGTCCCGTCGGCGAATTCGGTATAGCCTGGCGCCGCGGGAATCGCGGGCGCGGGCCGCGACTTTTCGCGCGCGAACCGATGGCGGACGGATTTTGGTTGGCTTTTGGCAGAAGCCGCGCTAAACTCAAACCGTTTGGGAAATTACCGCGGCTAACGGAACGTCGCGTTGGGCGGCGGCCGGTAGCCGGTGAATGTATCAGTAATACATTAAGTTTTGGCGAGGCCATGGGTGGTGCGGAAATCGGGCGGGATCGAAAATGCCGGCATTTTTTGGCTGCGGCGTTTGCTCCGCGGCCGCACTCGGGCTATTTTGTCGCGTCGGCGCGCCGCCGCTCCGGATAGTCCTGGGTTCGCGCTCGTGACGACGCGCGACGATCAGGTGGCGTGGCGCGTTTGGCTGGACGCCTGAAAGCAGGATACGGACTTAGCAGGATACGGACTTAGATGGATCGACGACTGAATGATTCCGTTCGCAGGATCAAGCGCGGGTTGACCACGTTTGCGGCTGCCGCGGTCGCGGCGTTGGCGGTCGGACCGCTTCCGGCGCAGGCCTTTCCCTGGAGTATCGACATGTTCCGGGGCGCCGCCGTCCAGCCGCTTTCCGTGCCGCCGCGCGTGATGCCCGATGGCGTGCTGCCCGTCGATGGCATCCATTACAATCTCCATCCGGGAGAGCCGCGCGACCTGCCGGGTTTGGACGCCCAGGCGCCGCCGCCGATGACGCTCGAGGCGATGACGGTGCGGATGCATAATCCGCTTTCCGAAACGCCGGAAAATCTCGAGCGTGGCCATGCGCTGTTTTTGACCAATTGCTCCCCCTGCCATGGCGTGACCGGCGTCGGCAACGGTTCGGTGGTGCATCTGTTGCAGCATAAACCCGCGAATCTGATGACCGGCGTGAGCAACAATCTGCCCGACGGCTATATCTACGGCTATATCCGCAACGGCGGAATCTGGATGCCGTCGTACGACGACGCGATGTCGTCGAACGCCCGCTGGCAGGTTGTGCTTTACCTGCGCCATCTGCAGCATAGCTATAAGAAAGCCGTGGCCAGCGCGTCCGCCGACACGGGCGCGGCGAGCGCACCGGCGGCTGCTTCCGGCGCGGGTGCGGCGAATGGGTCGTCGATGGGTGGAATGAAGATGTCAAAATAACCAATAGCCTTATTCAGGCGACAATAGCTTGGCATTTTGACGTTCGCTGTGATTGAAAACCGGCGATCCGTTTGCGACGGATCGCCGGTTTTGTTTGGCGCGGCGGCCTTGCGCCGTCGCGTGCGATCCGCGCGCGAGTAGCGCAATCAGCCGATGAATTCTCCGTAAATTTCATCCTTCCCACTTCCGTCAGGCGGCCGGTAAGGCTTTAATTGCTGGTTATCGCCGACGCGGCGCGAGCGCGAAGAAGGGGCGGCGCCGTGACGAGAGCGCACGCTGGGGAGGCGGAACGGTAAGATGCGAGCGACGCTGTGGTTTTTGATTGCGGTGGCGACAACCGTGGTTACGGCGGCGTGCCCGACCGCGCGTGCGGATCAGGCGCTGGACGCGCGGCAACTGGTTGAAATTGCGGTCGAGATGAATCCCCAAGTGAAATCGATGCGGGCGCAATGGCTGGCGGCGATTCATTCGATCAAGCAAAACTATGCGCCCGCGGATCCCATCTTTTCCTACTTCAATATCGACAGTCCGCAAAATCCGTTTGCCGGAGCGACCGAGCAGAGTTTCGCCGCATTCCAGTCTTTTCAGTTTCCGGGCGAGGCGATTTTGCAGGCCGACCAGGCCCGGCGCAACGCTGAAATTGCTCAGCTTGCCTATGAAGCGACGGTCCGCGACCTGCGGGCGCAGGTCGAGACGGCGTATTATCAGACAGTGCTCGACGACGCGCTGTGGCAGGTCGGCGCGCAGCTTCTGACGAACCTTGCGCAGGCGATGAAAGTCGCCCAGGTCGCTTATTCGGCGAACCAGGTTACGCAAACCGATTTTATTACCGCCGAATTTAACCTGACGAATCAGCGGCTGGCGCAGGATCAGTTGCGGTCGGGGCGCGCCAACGATCGCGCCAATCTCAATCAATTGCTTTACCGGGAGCCTGACGCGCCGCTGAATCTTGACGAAACCCTGAAACCCGTCGCGCTGGAGACTCCAGTCGATCAGTTAATCGATCGCGCCGCGCGCCTGCGCCAGGAAATTCTCGAAACCGCGCTGACCGAGAAGAATAACGCGACCGCGCTGACGCTGGCGAAGATGGAATATTTGCCGAACTATACTGTGGGCTACGAGTTCGATCATTTCACGGTGGCGTCGGCGGCGCCGATCGCGACGGCTCTGCAGGACCATTCGATTTTCTTTTCGGTCAACGTGCCGATTTTCTTCTGGATCAAACAGCGCGAAGACGTGACGCGCGCGAATTACGACCTTGAGGCGGCGCGCGATAATACGCTGGGAATCCGCAACCAGACCGCGGCGATGGTCACGACGCTCTATCGCACCGCGCAAACCAGCTATCGTTCGGCGATGGTCGAGCGCGACACGCTGATTCCGCTGGCGCGGCAGAATTTCCGGGTCGCGCTGGTGGCGTACCAGGGCGGCAAAATCGATTTCGTAACGCTCTCGGCCGCGCTACAGAGCGCGTTTAACGCGCGCGTCGCCTATCTGCAATCGATCAACCAGTTCCTCGCGGCGGAGGTCGCGCTCGAACAGGCGATCGGCGCGCCGCTACCCCGTTAACGCCAATGGCTGCGCGGCGTCTGAAATTTTATCCGTGCCGGGCGCCTGGCGCGGCGGCGGCGCTGCTCGCGGCGGCGCTGCTCGCGGCGCTCTGCGGATGCGGCGGACCGCGCGCCGGCCGCGCCTCGACCGCCACCCCGCAATGGCAGCCGTTGCTGGTCGCGCAGGCCAGTGGGCCGCCGGCGCTCGATTTGCGCGGCGGCGGAATACCCGGGATGGGACTTGCCGCCGTGCGCGTCGTCGAATTGCCGGGCAATCTCCAGGCCAACGGCCAGGTCGCTTTCGACGATCGGCGGGTGGCGACGATCGTTTCGCGGGTAGCCGGCAGAATCGAGGCGACGCGCGTTTCGCAATGGGACGAGGTGCGGCGCGGTGAGCCAATCGTCGCGCTCTACAGTCCCGATTTCATGACCGCCGAGGCGGAATATCTGCAGGCCGGCGACACCGCGCGAATCGGCCGCGGCGCCGGCGTCGGACTGGCCGCGGGCGGCAATGGCGGCGGCGCCGATTTGGCGCAAGCGATGGTTGACGCGGCGCGCCGCAAGCTTGAGCTGCTGGGGATGAGCGGCGCCGATATCGCGGCGATCCGCGCGCCGAGTCCGACGGTCTGGATGCGCGCGCAGATCAGCGGCACGGTGCTCGACAACAAGGCCGTGCGCGGCTCGGCGGTGAATCCCGGCGACGCGCTCTATGCGCTCGGCACGCTCGAACAGGTGTGGATCGTCGCTAATATCTACGAAACCGACCTTGCGCGGATTCACGTTGGGCAGGCGATGAGCGCGGTTACGACCGCTTATCCGGAAACCGTTTTTCGCGGCGTGATCTCGCGGATCAGCCCGGACCTCGACCCGAACACCCATACGTTGCGGATTCGCTGCCAGGTGCGGAATCCGGGCGCGCGGCTGAAGCCGCAAATGATGGCGCGGGTGACGATCGCGACCAATCCGGGCGCCGCGATCGTGGTTCCGGTCGAGGCGCTGGTCTTCGACACCAACGCCTACTACGTCTATGTCGCGCTGGGCAAGGACCGTTTCGCGCGCCGGCGCGTCAAAATCGCCGCATGGAAGGAGCGGGGTCTGGCGCGCGTCGTTGCGGGGCTCAGCCCCGGCGAGCGGGTGGTTACGGCGGAATCGATCCAGATGAACTCGCTGTGGCATCAGGCCAACGGCGAAAGTTCCTGAGGGACGGAGCGGAGCGGCCGCCATGATACGGGCGTTGATGGGGCTGGCGATGAGCCAGCGGGTGGTCGTGCTCGGCGGCGCGATCGTGCTGCTCGCGCTCGGCCTGTTCGCGTACACCCAGCTCGATATCGAAGCCTATCCGGATCCCGTGCAGCCGCTGGTCGAAGTGCTGACGCTGCCCAACGGCCTGAGCGCCGAAGAGGTCGAACGAATCGTCACGGTGCCGCTCGAATACGGGCTGAGCGCTTCGCGCGGGCTGGAGCGGATGGATTCGATTTCGCTCTTCGGCCTGTCCGATATCCGCTGCTATTTCGGCTGGAACACCAACTATTACTGGGATCGCGAAGAGGTCATCAACTCGCTGCCCTTCGTGACGCTGCCGGCGGGCGTGGTTCCGGGAATCTCGCCGGAAAATCCGGTCGGCGAAGTTTATCGTTACACGGTCGAAAGTCCGCGGCATAATCTGATCGCGGAAAAGGAGATCAACGACTGGGTCGTCGCCCGCCAGCTCCAGACCGTGCCCGGCGTGATCGGCGTCAGTACGTTCGGCGGGCTGACCAAGGAATATCACGTTGACGTCGATCCGCAGGCGCTCGATCATTACCAGCTTTCGCTGGCGACGCTGATCAACTCGATCGCCAACGCCAACAACAACGCCGGCGGCAACTATCTGACGGTCGGCGAGCAGGCGTTCGACGTCCGCGGCATCGGGTTCATCCATGCGCTCGACGATATCCGCAATATCGTGCTTTCGGTCGGCAATGGCGCGCCGATTTCGGTCGGCAACGTCGCCGGCGTAAGCGTCGGCTACGCGCCGCGGCTCGGCGTCGTGGGCATGAACCGCCGCGGCGAGGTGACCGAGGGCATCGTGCTTATGCGCAAGTACGGCAACACCGTGGAGACCGTGCGCGGCGTCGAGCGCAAGGTGGCGGAGTTGAACTCGTCGGGCATGATGCCGCCGCATTTCAGGATCGCGCCCTACTACGATCGCATCAAGCTGGTTCACATGACGCTGCGGACCGTGCTCGAGAACCTGACGATCGGCATGGCGCTGGTGTTTATCGTGCTGCTCTTTTTCCTGGGCAATCTGCGCACCGCGATAATCGCCGCGATCAACATCCCGCTCGCGTTGTGCGGCGCGTTTGCGCTGATGTATTTCGGACGGACGCCGGCCAACCTGATTTCGCTCGGCGCGATCGACTTCGGCATCATCATCGATTCGACCGTGATCGTGATGGAGAACATCCATCGCAACCTGACCGGAGCGGCGCCGGCCTCGATGAGCCAGCGCAACCGGATTCTGCGCGCGGCCCAGGAGGTCGGCGGGCCGATGTTGTTCTCGACGCTGATTTTCGTGATCGCGTTCCTGCCGCTGTTCACGATGCGCGGCGTCGAGGGGGCGATTTTCTCGCCGATGTCGCATACCTACGCCTACGCGCTAGGCACGGCGATTCTGCTCGCGGTCACGCTGTCGCCGGTGCTCTCGTATTATCTGCTGCCGACGGATATGCGCGAGACGCATAACGTTGTCTGGGAGGGCTTCCGGCGCGCTTACCATTGGCTGTTCGTGCGCGTGATGAACCGGCCGCGGCTCACGCTCGCGATCATGGTGGCGGCGGTCGTGGGCGGGCTGTCGCTGTTTCCGCGGCTCGGCGGCGAATTCCTGCCCAAGCTGGAGGAAGGCAATATCTGGGCGCGGGCCACGATGCCGCTGACGATCTCGCTCGACCACGGCGCCCGACTGGCCAATCGGATGCGCTATGCGTTCATGTCGTTTCCCGAGGTGACCAAGGTGGTTTCGCAGCTCGGGCGGCCGGACGACGGCACGGAAACCACCGGCTTCTTCAATGTCGAGTTTTCGGTCGATTTGAAGCCCGCCGCGGACTGGCCGCGCGGGATGACCAAGCCGGAACTGGTGCGGGAGATGGACGATCGCCTGCGCCAGCAATTTCCGGCGGTGAGTTTCGGCTACTCGCAGAATATCGAAGACAACGTTGACGAGGCGATGTCGGGCGTCAAGGGCACGAATTCGGTGAAGATTTTCGGCCGCGACCTGCGGATCGACGAAGGCGTCGCGAACGCCGTGATGCGCGCGATGGAAGAGATCCCCGGCATCGTCGATTTGGCGGTGTACCGTTCGATGGGCCAGCCCAATGTGGTGATCACGCCCGATCGCGCGGTCTGCGCGCGTTACGGCCTTAACGTCGGCGACGTCAACGCGGTGGTGCAGGCGGCGATCTGCGGACAGGCGGCGACGCAAGTGCTCGAAGGCGATCGCAGCTTCAACCTGGTGGTGCGCTGGAAGAAACCATACCGGAACAGCCTCGACGCGATCCGCCAGATTCGGGTGAGCGTGCCCGGCGGCGGTTATGTGCCGCTCGGCCAGATCGCGAAGATCGAGACCGCCGAAGGCGCGTCGTTCATCTATCGCGAGGAATTGCAGCGTTACGTGCCGCTGCGCTTCGCCGTGCGCGGCCGCGATTTTCAATCGGCGGTGATGGCCGCCCAGGCCGCGGTCGCGCGCGACGTCAAAATCCCCGCCGGAGTCCATCTGGAATGGGCCGGCGAGTACCAGGAGCTGCGCCGCGCCAATCAGCGGTTTGAGCTGGTCGTGCCGATCGCGCTTTTGCTCATCGTGGGCGTGCTTTACGGCGCCACCACTTCGCTTATCGACACGTTCATTATCATGGCGCAGGTGCCGGTCGCGTGCGTCGGCGGGGTGGTCGGACTGTATCTGACCGGCACGCCGTTCAGCGTTTCGGCGGCGGTGGGCTTCATCTCGATTTTCGGCATCGCCGTGATGGACGGCATCCTGCTGAGCTTCTATATCCGCGAGTTGTGGGAAGAGGGCCATCCGTTCAAGGAAGCGATCATCATGGGCTCGGATCGGCGCTTCCGCGCGATCATCATGACGGCGATGGTGGACGGCGTGGGGCTGTTGCCGGCGGCGTTATCGACGCGCATCGGCGCGCAGACGCAGCGCCCGCTGGCGATCGTGGTGATTGGCGGCGCGGTCGCGATCATGCTGCTGACGCGGCTGCTGCAGCCGGTGCTGATCTATCTGTGCCATCGCGGGCTGAGGCGCGCCGACGCCAGACGCACGACGATGCTGCCGCCGATGCCGGACGGCGGCGGCGGCGACTGATCGGCGCGAAGCGGTTTTCGATCGCGCGCGGATCG
>DAHZDR010000408.1 GCA_027403435.1 Deltaproteobacteria bacterium | reverse complement strand
TCGTAAAGTTCGGCGCTCGCGACGCCGCCGCCGGTCACCAGCACGCGGCCGTCCTTGAGCAGGGTCGCGGTGGGCTCGTCGCGCGCGACCGTCATGGCGGGACCGGCGGTGAATTTTCCCGTCGCCGGGTCGAAAATTTCGGTGGAAGACAAAATCCAGGGCATCACCGGCCCCGAGAACATGATTAGCGGCACCATCACGCTGTCCACGCCGCCAATGATCAGCACGCGGCCGTCCGTGAGCCGCACCGCTCCCTGGCGATCGCGCCGCGCGGTCATCCGGCCCGCGCGCATGAAGCCGGCGCGCCGGGCGGCGTAAACCTCGGCCGAATCGAGCACCGCCGGACTTTCGCCGGTCGGCACGCCGACCAATCCGGTGCCGCCGGCCAGCAGCACCAGCGGACGCCGCTCAGGCGTGGGCGTCGGTTGCGGCGTGGGCGTCGATTGCGGCGTGGGCGGCTGCGTGGACCGGCGCTGGCGATGGCGATGATCATGATGATAATGGCGGCGCTGAGAGACTTCGGCGCGGGCGGTGGAAGCGCGGCAGCAAACGACAACGCCGATCAGCGCGAGCGCAAACGCGACGCATAAGCGGGCGAATCCGGCGCGCGGTCCCGATACGGCGCCGATCGTCATTGCGGCTTCACCATCGCCGTTCCCGCTTCGTCAGGCGCCTGATTCGAAGCGGGCGGCGGGTTGAATGCCTGCCCGTGGATCGCCGCCCATTGCGGCTCCAGCGAGGCGACATCGAGCGGCAGACCGCGCGTTTCATCAAGAAAAAGCAGATAGATCACCGTGCACGGCAAGCCCATCGCCGCAAAGTAACGAATCACGACGGTGAGGCTGCCGAGCGGTCCGATCAGCGCGGCGATTCCGGCCTGCGCGATAATGGCAAAGATCGCGCCGGCGACCATCTGCCATCCGGACATGGTGGCGCGCAGCGTGGCCGGAAACAGCTCGGTGGCGGCGGCGTTGGAGGCGACGGTCAGGACATTGCTGGCGATTCTGAACCAGCAATAGGTGACCACGAGCCAAAGAAACGGATAGGAGATTCCGGCCGGCTCCCAGTAAAACGCGAGCGCCCCGAGCCATCCGGCGGCGCCAAACCACGCCATCGACGGCACGCGCCCGAATTTTTCCGAAGTCCATGCGCCGATCGGAAAGCCCAGCATCGCCACGCCCATCCCGAGCACCACCAGGGTGCTGGCCTTGTACGGCGACAGCCCGAGAATCGAGACCGCCTCGAAATAGAGCCAGCCGTTGACGGCGGTGCCGGCCAGCGTCGAGAGTCCGGAGCAGGCCAGCAGAGTCAGCGCGCGGCGGCGATAAAGCGGATGAAAAACATCGTAAAACCGGCTGCCGACCAGCGGTCCGGCCGTACGGGCTTGCATGAAGCGCGTCTCGCGCGGCAGCATCCGGGCGACCGGCACGACCAGTCCGATTCCGGCCACGCTCGGCGCGAACAACCACTCCCATCGGTAGCCCCACTGGAGCAGAAACGGGATAACAATATAACCGAGCAT
>DAHZDR010000377.1 GCA_027403435.1 Deltaproteobacteria bacterium | reverse complement strand
CGGCAACGCGGTGAAGTTTCTCGAAGGAGCGATCGAAGTCGCCGCCGACGTTTGAACCGGCAACACGCGGCCGCGTTATGGCGCGAAGCGTGCGGCCGTCCATTCCGTCAGCAGGCGCATCAGGCGCGGACGCGGCTCGCCGAGATGCGCGCGCGCGCCGCCGGCCCGCATGAAATGGTCGGCGCCCTCGATAAATTCAATCCGTTTGTCCGCCGCGCCGGAAAGCGCGAATTCCCGCCGCACGTCGCCGACGAAAATGTCCTGATCGGCCATCGCGCCGACCACCAGCGTCGGGACCGTCACCAGCGGCAGATTGCGCTCGAGCCGGGCGTTGGAACTCAGCGCCGACCAGGTCGAAAGCCACGCCTCCGGCGTCATCATCCGGCCGAGTCCGAAGGCGTGATAATTCGCGAGGTCGGGACGGGCGGAAATAATCGACCCGACGGCGCGTTCGGACGGTTCCAGCGATAAGTCGGTATAGTTCGGGTTAGCCTGGGTTCGATAAACAATCATGAAACGCGGCGCCATCGCCCGCCGCGCCATGAAATTGCGATACGCCGCCGGCCGTCCGGCGAAATCGGCCGCGCGCGTCGCCGCCCGCGCGAGGCTCGCCGCTTCGACGTGGCGGCGCGCGATCGCGTCGATCCGCGCGACCCGGGCGCGCTGCGCCGCGCGATAACGCTCCAGCCAGTCGCGTTCGTAATGCGACGCCGCTGGCGGCGTACGGAAGCCGTTGCGTTCGTCGTACATATCGAGCGCCGGATCGGTCGCGAACGGATCGTTTTCATCGACGATCGCCGCGTCCAGCGAACCCATCAGCACGATTCCTTGTCCCGGATGGGCCGCCAGCAGAATCAAGCCGTCGGCGGGCGGCATCGCGTGGCGATTCAAATCGGGAGGACCGCCGCCCGGCGGCGCGCCGACGCGCGATCCGGCCGGCTTGCGCGCCTCGGCGTCGTAATAGGTGAACAGCGATCCGCCGCCCGAATTGCCGAGCATCACGATGCGCTCGAAGCCGCGCTCCTCGCGCAAATAACGGATACCCGCCGCGAGGTCGAGCAGCAGATTTTCGTGCAGCATCGTGGAGTCGTTGTTGAGATAGCGCGTGTTCAGCGCGAACGCGGCGAAACCCGCCTCGACCCAATAAGGAATCGAATAGTGCTGGGCGAAATCGACCCGCGGATGCGCCATCATCACCACGGCGCCCGATCGGCGGCCAGGCGGTTCGTAGAGCAGGCCGCGCGCTTTGCCGCCGTCGTCGGCGTAAAGTTGCACGACGGTCTGGCGAACCTTCGGATCGATTTCGCCAAAATCCACCGGATAACGCGTCTGGTAGTCGGATGGCGCCTGGGGCATCGCGGTCACCTCCCGTCGTCGGGTTCCCATAGCATGAAGGCGCGGCGCGGGGTCAGCGGGGCTTACCTGCGCGGGCGGGATATGGCAACCTTGAGGTTTTGGAGTTGAGAATTTGAAAAGCGGCATAATCGGCGCGCGCGGCGCCGGCAAGTCCACCGTCTTTCACGCCCTGACAGGGATGGCCCCGCTGGCGGGCGCCGCCGACGCGAAAAATCGCGTCCGGCCCGGCCAGCTCAAGGTCGCTGACCCGCGTCTGGATTTTCTCGAAGCGATCTACGGATCGAAGAAAAAAATCCCGGTCGAACTGACGGTTTTCGATTTCGCGCCGAATCCGCGCGAACAGAAAGAGGGCGCCGCGCTCGACCCGAGCCTGCCGCCGCTGATTCGCGACCTCGACGCCCTGCTGATCGTCATACCGGAATTCGCCGGCCGCGAAACGCCGCTGATTCCCGCCGTCGAAAGCGTCGAGGGCGAGTTGGTCTTCGCCGACTACGACCAGGCCGAGCGCCGCCTGGAGCGGCTCAAGAAGGAAAAAGGCAACGTCGATTTCGAACGCGCCGCGCTCGAGCGATGCCTCAAATGGCTGGAAGAGGGCAAGCCGCTGCGGACGCTCGAAATGACCGCGCAGGAGCTGCAAACCTTCTCCAGTTTCGGCTTTCTTTCGCGCAAGCCGGCTTTGATCGTCGTCAATTGCGACGCCGACCAGGCGACCGCCGAACTCGGCGCGGCGGAGCATCAGGCGCTGGTCGCGCGCGGTCTCGAAGTCTTCCGGCTGGCGGCGGCGTTTGAAGCGGAACTGTGGGAACTGGACGCGGCCGGACAGGCCGAATTGCTGCGCGACGCGGGCCTTGACCGGCCCGCGCGCGAACGGCTGAGCGCCGCGCTGTTTCATCATCTGGGGCTGATAACGTTCTATACCGCCGGCGAGCCGGAGGCGCACGCATGGTCGCTGCGGAGCGGCGCGAGCGCGCTGGAAGCGGCCGCGCGCATCCATACCGATATCGCGCGCGGTTTTATCCGGGCCGAGGTGGTGGGCTACGAGGATTTCGCCGAATTACGCTCGGACGCGAAGGTGCGCGAGGCCGGCAAGCTGCGGCTGGAGGGTCGCGACTACGTGATGCGCGCCGGCGACATCATCCACATCCGCTTCAAGGTGTAACGCGGCATTGTCGCGTCCAGCCAAATTATCAGATCAATGCCGAAAGAAATCGCATAGAAGAACGCTGCTTCCAGAT
>DAHZDR010000358.1 GCA_027403435.1 Deltaproteobacteria bacterium | reverse complement strand
GTGGCGCGGATCCTCTTCGACAAGTTGTCACGGGGTGAAGTTTTTCATCCTGACGGAATTTTGTGGGAAATTGCGACTATTCAGCGACGAATTATTGCCTAAGCTCCTACATGCCAAACGGCCATAAAATCGTTCTATTCCTGCATGGATACGCTTGTCTCCATTATTATATTCATGGCATTATTAGCTTAATAATGCCGATGTTCACCTTTGTTTGGCTAACATTGGCGTCGAAACAAGCGAAAGCTGGTCTATCGGCCGAACGTGAATCTGATCGACGCATTGCGCAAAATCCGCCTGCTCAACCAGGTGAAAGTGGCCAATGGCGCCCTGCCGGCCGAGGAGGAAAACGCCCAAATCCTGATTCGTGCGTTGATGCGGCGTTTTGCGGTGAAGGACGACGCGATGCCGCCGCCGTCGCGTCCGATGTTTCATCTGAGTTGGGTTTACTGGGAGCATCTGTTGGGCGACTACGGCCTGCAATTACGCCGATTCGGCAAGCGCGGCAATGCGCAAATCGGGGGCGACCGGATGATTCTGATTCGGCTCGATTCCGGCGCCTGGCGCGTCCGTACGGCCGGCCAGACCGCGAGCGCGCCGCTGGCCGCGGGCGTTGGAGTCGCGGCCCTGCGCGAATATCTGAAGCGTTCGGGCCCGCGCTCCTACGCCTTTGTGACCACCTCGCCCGATTACCGCCGCCGCTGAGGCGAGGTTTGCGGCGCTGGGCCAAGCGCCGCCGGGTTGGCCGGTTCCACCGCATGTTAATTATGTTCGAGGGGTTTTCAGCGTGACGGCGCCGATACGCGCGCCGGCGATACCTGGATCCGTAAAAAAGTGCCGCTGTGAGACATTTCTTTGTCTCGGGATCGGCTAGGTCGTGGTCTATAAAGCGCGATAGTCGCCATAACCTCCGCACGGAAAGCGGCATAGTGGTTGCTCTCAAAGCAAGACTCGATTTTATATCGGAACTCGTCCGCTTGCTTCATCCAGGGGTCAACGAACAATTTCGGCGCATCTTTGACGCCAGTCCCGACCCGATCGTGATCACGCGCGCAAGCGATGGGCGAATCGTGTTGGTCAACGACGAGTTCATGCGCATGAGCGGCTATCGCCCGGACGAAGCGATTGGCAAGACCGGCCTGGAACTTGGACTCTGGCCGGATCCGCGGATGCATGAGTATTGCGCGGCGCTGCTGCAGGGCAACGGCACGATTCGCAATCTCGGCATGACCTTTTGCGGCAAGCATGGCGAGCAGCGCACGTTTCTGCTGTCGGCGGCGGTAATCGACTTCGCCGGCGATTCGTGCCGGATGGCGATCGGCCGCGATATCACCGAGTTGCGGCGGGTCCAGGGCGAACTGGTCGCGGCGCGCGAGGCGGCCGAGGCGGCGTCGCGCGCCAAATCCGAATTTCTCTCCAGCATGTCGCACGAAATCCGCACGCCGCTCAATTCGATTCTCGGCATGGCCGAATTGCTGGCCGAAACCAGCGCTTCCGCCGAACAGCGGAAATACCTCGGCCTGATGCGCAGCAACGGCGCCGCGCTGCTCAGTCTGATTAACGACATCCTCGATCTCGCCCGCGTCGAAACCGGACGCATGCGCCTCGACCACGCCCCCTTCGAGCTGCGCGCGCTCGCCGCCAGCGTGCTCGATACGCTGCGGCTGCGCGCCGATGATCATGGCCTGGCGCTCGCACTGAAAGTCGCGCCGGAAGTGCCGGACGCAATCCTCGGCGACCAGTTGCGCTTACGCCAGGTGCTGGTGAACCTGGTCGGCAACGCGATCAAATTCACCGAGCGCGGCGATGTCACGCTCGAGATCAAGTTGGCGCCCGGCCCTGGCGCGCCGCCGCCCGCCACGAGCGCCACGGCCGCCGTTCCCGCCGCGGCGGCCGCGAGCGGTGAAATTCAGACGCTTCATTTCACCGTCAGCGATACCGGTATCGGCATCCCGGAGGACCAGCTCGACGCCATCTTCGCCAGCTTCACCCAGGCCGACTCCTCGACCGCGCGCCGCTTCGGCGGCAGCGGCCTCGGACTTACGATCGTCAAACGGCTGGTCGATCTGATGGCGGGGCGGGTATGGGCGGAAAGCCGCGTCGGCGTGGGCAGCACTTTCCATTTTACGGCCCGGCTCGAGACGGCGCAGACGCCGGCCGCGCCGCCCGTCGCGCCCGCTGTCGCCGCGGCCCGTGCGCCGGCGCCGG
>DAHZDR010000352.1 GCA_027403435.1 Deltaproteobacteria bacterium | reverse complement strand
TGATCGTCACCAGCGCCGAACGCGCGCGCGATTTGCGCAAGCCGCCCGTCTATATCGCCGGGATCCAACCGCTGCCGGCCGGCCGCGACGAATTCATCTGGGCCTATCCCGGCTTCGGCGTCGCGCAGCAAGCCGTCTTCGACTACGACGCCGGCGTGCAGCCGGTCTATCGGATGGCGGGCGTCGAGCCGCGCGATATCGACGCGCTGTTCACTTACGACGCCTTCTCGATCCTGGCGTGGATCGCGCTCGAACGCTTCGGCTTCTGCCGGCCGGGCGAGGCGGCGGCGTTCACCCAGGCGGGACGCATCGAATTGGGCGGCGCGCTGCCGATGAACCTCAACGGCGGGCTGCTCTCCGAAGCGCATATCATGGGCTGGAACCATCAGGTCGAAATCGTCCGGCAGTTGCGCGGAGAAGGCGCGGCGCGGCAGGTCGCGGACGCGGAAATAATCCAATGGGCGAACGCTTACGGCGACTCCCTGATTTACCATCGCTAGGCGGCGCAAGCCGAAAAAATAGTGGAGGCCGGGCGCATGGCCGAAACCAAAGACGAATACCGCAAACCCCGCCCCGCGATTTCCGCGCTTAACCGGCCCTACTGGGACGCCCTGCGGCGCCATGAACTGACGCTCCAGCGATGCGGCGCATGCGCGATGATCTGGTATCCGGCGGCGCCGCTATGCCCCCGCTGCTGGTCGCGGCGAATCGCCTGGACGCCGGCCAGCGGACGCGGCCGGGTCAACTCGTGGGTGGTCTTCCACCAATCGTACTTCCGCGGTTTCGATTCCGAGGTTCCATACAATGTCGCCGAAGTCGAACTCGAAGAAGGTCCGCGCCTGCTGACCAATCTGGTCGAGGTGCGCAATGAGGAAATCCGCGCCGGAATGGAAGTCGAAGTATTTTTCGACGACGCCGCCCCCGATCTCACGCTGGCGAAGTTCCGCCCGCGCCGCGCCCCCGGCTAAATCCCGTCCGATTGGACAAGCGCCCGCGGATTTTGTAGTTTTACCCCAGACAACTCCGCAAGCAAACTTATTTCCGCCGCCGTCAATGGGGAGGTACGATTGATGTCACAAAAGCCCCGCATGCTCGAAGGTTATCGCGTCCTGGACTTCACTCAGTTCGTCGCTGGTCCGACCTGCTCGCGCCTGCTCGCCGAAATGGGCGCCGAGGTGATCAAGCTCGAACTGGCGCCCGACGGCGATCGCGTGCGCGCCGGCGGCCTCAAGCCGCTCGCTCCCGAGTTCAAGGATTCGACGCACAGCACCTATTATCTTCAGCACGATCACAGCAAGCTCAGCTTCGCCATCGACCTGAAAAAACCCGGCGCCCGCGAACTCGTGATGTCGATGATTCCGAAGTTCGACGTGCTGGTCGAAAACTTCGCGCCCGGCGTCATCAAGCGGCTCGGCTTTTCCTACGAGGACGTGAAGAAGGTCAATCCGAAGATTATCATGTGCTCGATTTCGATGGGCGGCCAGACCGGACCGCTCGCGGTCAAGGCCGGCTACGACTATATCGGCCAGGCCTACGCCGGCATCAGCGACGGAATCGGCGAGGTCGATCGCGCGCCTTCGGTCACCACGATGGCGATTGGCGACGTTTCCACCGGCGTCGCCGGCGCGATGGCGGTCGGCTTTGCGCTGCTCCATCGCGAACGCACCGGCGAGGGCCAATACCTCGACGCCTCCCTGCTCGATACCTATTTCCATATGCACGAGGTCACCGTGCCGCAGGTTTCCCTGCGCGGCGACAAGTACAAGCCGACGCGCGGCGGCTCGCAGCATCCCGGCGGCGGCCCCACCGGCATCTATCACTATCGCGGCGACCAGTACGTTTATCTGTGCGTGCCGACCGCCCATCAATGGGTCTATCTATGCCGCGCGATGGGCAAGCCGGAGCTGGCGACCGACCCGCGTTTTCGCAGCGCGCGCGGCCGGCGCGACAACAACGCCGAGTTGCAGACGATTATCGAGGACTGGCTGGCCCGCCATCCGACGCGCGACGACGCGATCGCCGCGCTCGACAAGGAGCGCGTGCCCTGCGCGCCCGTTTATACGGTCAACGAGGCGATCCAGCATCCCCATCTGAACGAACGGAAAACCGTGCGCTGGATCGAGGATCCGCTGCTCGGCCGCGTCGCGATTCCCGGCGTGCCGGTCAAGTTTTCCGCATGGCCCGATCGCACCGACCTGCGCTCGGCGCGCCTCGGCGAGGACAACGAACGCATCCTGCATGAATATGCGGGACTCTCGCGGGATCAGATCGAAACACTCTATGCCGAGGGCATGCTGGTGCGCGACAAAACCCTCGGCGCCAAGCCGGCCTGACCGTTCCCGCGGAATTTATCCGATCAACGCAGGGCCGCTCGATCAATCGAGCGGCCCTTCCATTTTCGTCCGAATTTGCCATCCGCCCCGGACTTTGCCGCCAAGGAATCTCGGCGCCAGTCAGATGGTCATTCTGAACGGAGTCCGCGCAGTGAAGAATCCCGGGATTCTTCGCTGCGCTCAGAATGACAAGAAAGAAGCCCGGAATGACTAAGTGGAACGCCCGGCATGACCGGGCATGACGCCCGGCATGACCGGATTGGCCTTGCGCGGAGCTTCCCTAAGCGCCCGTCTGGTCGCGATCCACCAGCAGCTTCATCAGGTCCTGATAGGTCTTCGGCATCGTCACCGTCTCGCGCATCGCGACCGTGATCGGGTAGCGGATGCCGCCCTTGTGCGTCCCTTCCAACCCTTCGACGATCTCCTCGGCGTATTCCCACGGAAACGCAAACACCATCTCGGTATCCTGCGCCATCCCGAACACCCGATCGCCGGTGCACGGCAGGATCACCTTGGGCGCGTTGGCGTTCATCGTCTGGATCACGATTTCCGCGCAATCCAGCCGTCCGCCCGTCGAACTTGTGAGATTGCCGCCGCGCCGATAGAGCGCGGCGTGCGCCAGCCGCAGCACCTGCGCGCTATTCGCGTACACCGCGACCACATGCGGCGTAAACTTCGCGCGATTCAACGGCGCCACGCATACGTAGTCGTACGAACCGGGCGCGAATTTCCAGACGCTCGCCTCGAGCTTCGCCGCCGCCTCCTCGTCCTTGCAGTACATCCCGTTGGAGACGTAGCCATGCAGATATTCATCATTGGGCGCGCGGAAGCCGAAGGCGATCGCCGCCAGCGGACAGATCACGTCGTCGCGGCCCACCGCGATTCCCCATCCGTAACGCCGCGCCACGCCTATCGACTGGCAGACGATCCAGTTCTCCTTGAAGCTCCGGCTCGGAACTTTCACCTCGTCGGGAAGCGCCTCGCCCGGCCGCAGCATCCGAATTGCGACCGGAAACGTATCGGGCCGCACGTAGCGTCCGATCGCGTCATCGACCCGCTTGAGCGTCGTTGCGTCCTGCTCATCCATCGCCGTCGCTCCTCCGCGTTCGCTAGCGCCGCTTTTTGCGCGGCGCCGCGCCCTTTGGCTTGACCAGCCGAACCGGCTTGGCCTTCACCGCCTTTGCCGTTCTGGCCGCTTTTGCCATTCTGGCCGTCGCCGCCGTTTTGACCGTTTTGACCAGCTTGGCCGATTTCACCGCCTTCACCGCGACCCGCCGCACCGGACGCATCGCGCGGGCGCGCGCCGCCCGCCCCGCGCGCATCGCGGACGCCGCGTCGTCCACGCTGCCCTCGAGTCCGTCGGTGCTGAAGGCGCGCTTCTTGACCAGGACTTTACGTTCGCCCTCGAACACGGTCTCGCCGCGCTGATTCACGCCCAGATGGCGGAAATGGACCAGGCCGACATCCTTATGTCCGCGCAACAGCTCCGGGCTGTCGTCCTTCCACAACACTTCGGTAAAGGCATGGAGGGTGTCGCCGTGAATTACCGAGATGCGAAAGCGCACCTTGTCGAGGCTCACCTCCTCGACCGCCTGCTCGCCGGTATCCTGCATCGCGAGCCCGATCACCAGCGCCGCGGTCACGCCGCCGAAGACAATGCGATGCTTTTGCGCGGCCATCCGCTCGGCCAGCTCCTCGTTGAAATGGAGCTGCGCGGTGTTCATCACCAGGTTCGTGATGAGCACGTTTTCGAGCGCCTCCATGGTCTTGCCGCGAGCGTGCTCGTAAACGTCGCCGGCGGTGAAATCCTCGTAGTAATTGCCCGTTCCGGTCAGGGCCGCCGCGTCGATACTCATTCGTGTCCTCCCAGCAGGCGATCGGAAATAATCCGCAACTGGATTTGCGACGTGCCCTCGAAGATTTTCGTCAGCCGCGCGTCGCGCCAGTAGCGTTCGAGCGGCATGTCCTTGGTGTAGCCGTAGCCGCCGTGGATTTGCAGCGCGTCGCTGGTCACGCGCTCGGCCATCTCGGAGGCGAAATACTTGGCCATCGAGGCTTCCTTGTCGCAGCGCCGCTTGCCGTCAACTTCGGTCGCGACGAAGTACATCAACTGGCGGGCGGCCTCGACATTCGCCGCCATCTCCGCCAGCTTGAAACGAATCGCCTGAAACTCCGCAATCGGCTTGCGGAACTGCACCCGCCGCTGCGAATAGACCAGCGCGTCCTCAAGCGCGCCCCGCGCCAGTCCGATCGCCCGCGCGGCGGTATGCACCCGCGCGATTTCAAGGAACGACATCATGGTATAGAAGCCGCGCCCTTCTTTGCCGATCACGGTATTCGCCGGAATCCGCAGGTTGTCAAAATGCAATTCCCAGGTCTTCCAGCCGAAATAGCCAATCTTGCGAATCGGCGTTCCGGTGACGCCCTCGGGCAGCTTGCCGCGCTCTTTCTCGATCAGAAACTGGGTAATCCCGACGTGGCGGCGCTTCTCCTCGGGCGGCGCCGTGCGCGCGAACAGATGGATAAAATCGGCGCCGTCGGCGAAGGTGCACCAGGTCTTGGAGCCGTTGATGACGTAGTA
>DAHZDR010000347.1 GCA_027403435.1 Deltaproteobacteria bacterium | reverse complement strand
TTTTCTGATCGCCAATTTGTTCGCCGCCGAACCGCCGCCGGCGCCGCCCGCCGACGACACGGTCGCGATTATCGAGGCGCCGAATCGCATCCGCGAGGCGCAGGAAGTGGCGCGCGAAATCCGCCGGAGGCTCGAACAAGCGGACGGCCAAGGCGTCGCGCCCGGCCGCTTCGCGGTCGTCGCGCGCGACCTCGAACCCTACGCCGATTATCTGGAAGCCGCGTTCCGCCGCTATCGCATTCCGCTGCGGACGGCCGGACCGCGGCCGTTGACGGCGGCGCCCGCCGCGCGCGCCGTGCTCGATTTGCTGCGCGCGCCCGCGGACGGTTTCAGCCGCGACGCTCTCGGCCGAATCCTCGGTTCGGCGCTGTTTCGCACGCCCGCCGGCGCGCATCCTAGTGTGCTGGCCGAGGCCGGATATATCGATCGCGCGACGGCGCCGTTACGCGATCGGCTCGAAAGCCGGCGCGCGGCTCTCGCCGTCGAAGCCGCCGACCCCGCGATTGACGAACGCGAGCGCCTGCGCCGCGCCGCGGCGTCCCGACGAATCGAGCGCGCGATGCCGCACTTCGCGCGCCTGCTCGAACTGCTCGAACCGCTCGCCGAACCGGCCGCCGCGACCACCCACGTCGAACGGCTGCGCCATGCGCTCGGCGAACTCCGCTTCGACCCGGCCGCGAAGCCGCTCGATGCCGACTTTGCCGGCAACGCCGCCGCCGCCGGACCGCTGTTCGCGGCGCTTGAAGCGATCGCCGCCGCCGATTCCAAATTCGCCGCCAGACGCGTTCTGAGCGCCGCCGAATTCGCCGACGAAGTCGCGGCCGCCTTCCACGAAGCGACCTTCGAACCCGCCGGCCAGGACGGCGCGGCCGTCACGCTCGCGCTGCCCGTGATGGAGGCGCGCGGACTCGACTTCGACACGGTTTTCGTGATTGGCCTGAACGACCAGACGTTTCCGGCCTATCACGGCGAAGACCCGCTGATTCCCGACGACGCGCGCCGCCGGCTCAACCCCGCGCTCGCCGCCGCGCTGCGGCGCCGCCACGGCGCGCGCGCGGCCGACGCGCCTGGGCCGATCCTGCGCACGCGGCCGCAGCGCAACGCCGAGGATCCGTTCCTGTTTTTTCTTGCGCTCTCGATGCCGGAGCGGCGCGTCGTGCTCTCATACGCCCGGGCGGACGAAACCGGCCAGCCGCTGGCCCGCTCGCCGTTTATCGAAGAGGTTGTGCGGATGCTCGGCGCGCCGCCCGATCCGATACGCAGGCTTGCGGACGCGGATTTCATACCGTCGCCCGCCGACTGTTTCGACCCGCGGGAGTTTCTGAACTGCGCCGCCGACCTCGGGATACTCGACGAAAATTGTCCCGCCGAGGTCGCCGACCCCGAGCGGATCGCCGCGATTTCGCGCCGCGTCAAAATCGAACGGGCGCGCGCCGCCTATCTCGCGATGCCGACGCGGGAGGAACTCGAACTGCTCGAATCGTCGCCCGAAAAAGCCGCCCTCGCCGGACCCTACGACGGCCTGGTCGGCGCCGACCCGCGCCTGCGGGAGATACTGCTTGGCGCAACGGGCGGCGATCGGCGCCAATGGAGCGCCAAGCAGCTCGCCGAGGCCGCGGGCTGCGGTTTTCGCTATTTTGCCGCGCGCGTGCTGCGGCTGAACGAGGCGGACGATCCCGGAGTCGAGCACAGCGCGGCGGAAACCGGCGATTTCGCGCACGACGTTTTGCGCGAACTGATCGAACGCCGGATCGATTTCAGGAGCCTCGAACACGCATTGCAACAGGCCCGCGAAATCCTCCAGGAGCTACGGGAAAAACACGCCAAGGCCGCGCGTGACGACGCTTTTTTCGCGATCGCATGGGAAAACGTCGAACGGATCGCCGAGGAATTCGTGCGTTACGAAAATCGCCGGATCGAGGACGGCGCCGAACGGCCAGACGCTTCGTTGGCCGAACATAAATTTTCGCTGACGATCGAAGACGGCCGTTCACTGCCGCCGCAAGCGCGAATCAACCTTGCGTTGACCGGCAGAATCGACCGGCTCGATCTCTATCGCGACGCCGCCGGCAAGGTGCGCGGGATCCGCCTGGTCGATTACAAGACTTCGCGCAAGATCGAACGCTATAAGAACGCTCTTAAGCCGGAAAATTTCGCCCGCGCCGATTTCCAGATGCCGCTCTACGCGCTGGCCGCAATCAAAGAATTCGGCGGGAATCTCGCGCCGGATGCGGCGCTCGACGGCGTTTACGTGGCGCTGAAGGCGCGCGCTCGCGACAAGGAAACGGCGGCGGCGCTGCCGATCGCGCGGCTCGCGCTCGACCCGGCTTCACGCGCGCGGCGCGCGGCGCAAGCCGCGGCGGACGATCCCGCCGCGCCGCCGCTTGCGCGGATTTCCGTCGCCGATCGCATCGTCGAAGTCGTCGGCGACATGGTCGCGGGCCGTTTCGACGTGGACCCGCTCGTCTGCGACGACTATTGCCCCTATCGGCGCGTATGCCGCTATCGCAAGGACGAGGACTGAAATGAATCGGCGCTTCATCCCCACCGATGAACAGGCCGCCGCGATCGGGACGCCCGACCATCCGACGCTGCGCGCGGGCGCTGGATCGGGCAAGACCGAAGTTCTCGCCCGCCGCTTTGTCGCGCTGATCGCCGGCGACATCGAAGGTATCGCGCCGATTTCGCCCGAACGGATGGCCGCGATCGTCTTCGGCGAGCTCGCCGCGGTCGATTTGCGCGCGCGCATCGTCAAGGTTTTCGACGAGCGTATCGCTGACGCCCCACCCGGACCGCCATGTGCAGCGCTGCGCGCCGCGCGGCGGATGCTCCCGCTCGCGCGGATCTCGACGATCCACGCTTTCTGCGCGCGGATTCTGCGCGAAAACCCGCTCGCCGCCGGACTCGACCCCGGCTTCACCGTGCTCGACGAGTTCGCAAGCGGGACTTTTCTCGAACACGAGGCGCGGCGCGTGCTGATCGACGCTGTGCGCGATCCCGACTCCAGTCCCGGCGCGCGCCTGATGGTGGCGGCGCGCGGAATGGACGGAGGCGAATATCGCGCCGGCGCCGTCGGCGTCGCGCTCGAGATCGCGGGACGGCTCGCCCGCCTCAATCATCCTCCGCAATGGCTGGTGGAAAAGGCGCGCGAGTTCGCCGCGCGCGAACCCGAAATGCGCGCTGAATTGGCCGGGCGCGCCGACGCAACAATGCAACTGGCGGAGACGCTGCTCAACGCCCAAGTCGGCGGCGCGGCGGGAGAAAGAATCGCGCAGTCGCGCCTCATATGGCCCGCCGCGCGCGCCGCCCTCCAGCTAATCTCCGACGACGACGCCGACGGTCGCGAATGGGAAACGTTGTCGGACTTCGTCGCGGCCTTGCCTGACGCGCGAAACCATACGATCAAGACGCAAGTTATCGCGCTCAAACAACTGCTGCCGGCGAAAGATAAATTAAACGGGAGTCTCGCCGAAGCGTGGGGCGCGCTCCGCGCGATCGAACCGACGCGACAGATTGCCGCCACGATTGCCCAGGCGGCGCGCCGTCTCGATGATGTCCGCCGCCGCGATCGGGTCGTCACCTTCGACGACCTGCTGATTCTGACGCGCCGGATGCTCGAAGCCCGCCCCGACGTGGCGAATCGCTATCGTTCGGCGCTCGACGCGCTGCTGGTTGACGAATACCAGGATACCGACCCGTTGCAGCACGAGATAATCGAGTTGCTCGCCCGACCGGCGCCCGCCGCGCCCGCGCTATTTGTCGTCGGCGACGAAAAACAATCGATCTTCGGCTTCCGCAACGCCGACGTGACCGTATTCAAGCGCGCAAT
>DAHZDR010000194.1 GCA_027403435.1 Deltaproteobacteria bacterium | reverse complement strand
CCCGCCACCTGCTCGTCGCCGTAAGTGCGCGGACGTCCGGGGCGCAATTCATCGTGCCGGCCGGCCACCCGCTGCTCGACGAAGCGTCGGCGCCACTTGCCCACCGTCGGCATGCTTCAGCCCAGGCGCTGCGCGATGGCGAAGTTGTTCTCGCCCTGCGCCGCCCACAGCACCAGTTTGGCCCGCGCGACTATCGCGTGCGGCAGGCTGCGCGCCGCGGCCCGCGCGGACACCCGCGCGCTCTTCAGCGCTCACCACCAGCTCCGCCTTGGGTCGCCCACTCGCCATCGGCATCTCTCCTTAAACGGAAATGACGCCGATTATGCAAGCAAGAATTACGCAAGTTAATTGCGGGACACCACACTAGGGCCGCGCGCGCGTGGTCAACGCCTCGATCACCTGATCGACGATCGCGTCGGCCTTCGCCCGCAACTCGTCGTCGGTCGCGTCCTGAATCGGATGCGGCACGAAGACGCGCTTCAGTTCCGGCAAGCCCAGCGCCTCGGCCTGACAAGCGGCGGCGTCAACGAAACCGGTCGAAGCCACCACCACCGCGGGCCGCGAATTGATTTCAAACCATACGGAGTCGTGCACACTGCACGTTGTGCATGACCCTCAATCGGCGAGCGCTTCGATTACGCAATCGCTCTCCTCGGCGATCCGCTTGCGCAGATCTTCCGGCGCCGGCTTGGCGAAGGTCGGCTTGCTGAAACGCTTGATCCCGACGCCCGGCAGCCGTTCGGCCAGTCGCGCCGCGAGGCGATCGAGCAGAACGTCGCCGCGCGGCTTGCGGATATCGAGCAACGCGACGCGTCCGCGCAACGCCGCCGGCCGCCGCGCGAGCGTGCGGCGCACGGGGGCCAGTTCCGCCGTCGGATCGACAATTTCGAATGTACTCATGGAACCTCCTCGATACGGCGGCTGACGCTCATCGAGCCGGCGGATCCGCCGAACCATCCGCCAAACACCGCCGTGAACTTGCCGGCCTCGCCGCCGGCGACAATCATCGCGATATTTTCCGGCTTGCGGAACTTCATCACCAGCGCGTCCAGTTCCGCCGCGCTCGGCGCCGCGCCCAGGCCGAGCATCGCCGGCGACATTCCTTCGCCAATTTCCGCCGCGGGCAGAAGTTCGCGCGCGGGCCGCGCGCTGACCTCCAGAATCCGCTCGCGGATTTGCGCCTTGGTCCATTTATCGCGCGCGAAGGTGTCGGCGTGCTCGGGCGAAATTACCAGCAGCACCTCGCCCAGCCGATAAGCCTTGGGATGCGTCGATGCGGCCAGGAACGCGCCGAAACTGCCACCCAGGGCGCGCGCGGTGCGGGCGGTATGGTCGCTCATCTGATGCGATCCCGACTCAAGGCCGAAGACCGTCGCCACGCTTTCGTCGCGGCCGAAACCGCGCTCGACGTGCAGCGGCTCCCACGGACTGCGCTCCTCCCATTCCGCGATACACATGGTGAATTTGCCGGCCGCGCCGAGCGCCGAGCGTTCGATTTCGCCGGGCCGGGCGCCGCCGAGATTGCGCAGCGCAAGCTTGAGCGCCCGCCCGATCGTGGCGTTGGGTCGAAAGCCGGAGCCGAGCGCCTGGATTCCCATATTCATCCCGAGCCGGCGGCGGATCGGTCCGTTGACCACGATTATCGGCGTGGCGCCCGCCGTGGTCGCCATGATTCCGTGGGCGTTGAACGTGTCGTTGCAAACGGCTTCGAGCGCGGCGATCACGACCGGCAGATACTCGGGCCGGCAACCCGCCATCACGGCGTTCGCGGCGACCTTCTCGACCGTCGCCGGCGTCAGATTCGGCGGCACGATCGCGACGACTTCGAGCGGATCGCGGCGCGTGCCGGCGAGCATCCGCGCGACGCGCTCCGGCGTCGGCGGAATCACCGGCAAGCCGTCCGTCAGCCCCTGCTCGAACATGAATTCGAACGGATCCTGCGCCGCGCCAAGCGCGAGGCGCCGCGCGCCCATCCGGCGGCCCGTGGCTTCGGCCTGAAGCCGTTCGGCGATTTCCGGCTCGACCGATCGTGAACCGCATCCGGGGCGCGCTTCGGGAAATTCCTCCCAGTCGATTTCCGGCGCGCGCAGCGCCGTCCGCGCCACCAGTTGCGCCACCAGGTCACGCCAATCGCCGCGGCCGAAGCCTTCGCAGCGCCGCGCCACGGCGCCGCCCGGTTCCGCGAGAATCACCGTCGGCACAATCTCGACGGCGCACGCGAACGAAAGCTTGAGCGCGCTGTCGTCGAGCATCGGCAGCGTCAGGCGATGCCGCTCGATCAGGGCCGCGTTGCCCGCCGCCTCCTGGCCGACGGCGACGACCTCGAACGCGCCGCCGAAATGGCGATAAAGGCGTTCGAGCAGCGGCAGCGTCAGGTCGCAGGTGGGACATCCGTCATGCACGAAGCAGAGCAGCGCGCCGCGCGCCGGCGGGATCGCGTGGTCGCGCCCGTCATGACCGCGCAGCGTCATTTGCGGCAGCTTCGAGGGCTTCATGGTCTCCATTCGCGGCCCCTCCGCCTGGCGATTCGCGGACGACGCTTCAGCTTCGCTCGCGCGGCTGAATCAACGGCCGATCACAAACGCGCAACTGGTGGTGCCGCTGCCGCCGATATTCAGGATGGCGAAGCGCTTCGCGCCCTTGACCTGATAGTCGCCGGCGTTGCCCGTGACCTGACGCCACGCGTCGAGCATCTGGCGCACGCCGGTCGCGCCGACCGGATGGCCCGCGCCGATCAGGCCGCCGCTCGGATTGATCGGGATGCGTCCGCCCAGCTCAATCGCGCCCTCTTCGATCGCTTTCCACGACTCGCCAGGCGCGGTGATGCCAAAATGGTCGATCGCCATATACTCGGAAGTGGTGAAGCAGTCGTGCGTTTCGATTCCCGAAAGCTCCTCGACGCCGCCGATTCCGGCGCGCCTGAAAGCGTCCACGATCGCCTGGCGCGTATGCGGCAGGACATAGGGATTATCGCGGCTCTCGGCGATCTTGGCGTCGAATTCGATCGGCGCCGTATGATGGCCCCAGCCGAGGATGCGCGGCACCTCCTCAAGCTTCTTGCCGTTGCGCCCGGCCCATGCGGCGGCGTATTGCTCCGACGCCAGCATCACGACCGCGGCGCCGTCGGTCACCTGCGAACAGTCGCGCACGCGAATCCGTCCGGCCAGCCGCAGGTTGAATTTCGCCTGCTGCTGCTGGTCTTCCGCGTTCATTACCCAACTCCGCGTCTGCGCCAGCGGATTCAGCCGCGCGTTGGCGAAATTGATCTCGGAGATGCGCGTCAGATGCTCCTCTTTGAGGCCGAAGCGCTTGTCGTATTCGTCGCCGAGGCGGCCGAACAGGCGCGGGAACGGATAATCCTTGCCCTGGCATTCGCGCTCGTACCATCCCGCGGTGCCGAGGAAATCGCCGCCGGTGACGGTATCGACCGTCTTCATCTGCTCCATCCCGACCGCCGCCGCGAGCTGGTAGCGGCCGGCTTCGATTTCCGCCGCCGCCGCCAGAATCGCGATCGAGCCGGAGGCGCAGGCCGCCTCATGGCGGCTGGTCGGGATTCCCGACAGCACCGGGTCGGCCTCGAGCACGAAGGCGCCGACCTGGCCCTGTTTGGCGTAGAGTTCGGCGGCGAAGTTGCCGACGTGCGCGGTTTCGACTTCGCGCGGTTCGATTTTGGCCAATTCGAGCGCGCCGATCAGCGCCTCGTTCATCACGTTCGAGAAATGCTTGCCCTCGCGCGCCCAATTGCGGGCGAAATCGCTCTGTGCGCCTCCCAGTACGAAAACGGGCGATTGTTTCATGATGAAACTCTCCTTCGCTCGCAGCCGAGCCCCGGCCGGCCGCCGTCCATATTGATTAAACTAATAGCACCGTTCACGCCGCGCTCCACTATCCCGCGCGCGGCGCGATCCAACGCGGGCAAAGGGCCTACGCCCGCAGCATCAGGCCGCCGTCGGCGCGGATTCCGGCGCCGGTCACGTAGTCGGCGTCCGACGAGGCGAGGAACAGCGCGACTTTCGCCATATCCTCGGGCTGGCCGAGACGGCGCAGCGCGGTCTTCTTTTCCCATACCGCGCGAATTTGTTCGCGGTCGAAGTTCGCGCGCGTCAGTCCGGTATAGATCGGACCGGGCATGAGGTAATTGGCGCGGACGCCGTGCTTGCCGTATTCGAGCGCGACCGTGCGGGTGAGGCCGGCCACGCCGGCCTTCGACGAACAATACGCCGCAAGGCCGTAGTCGGTCGCCTCGGCCATCACGGAGGCGACGTTGACGATACTGCCGCCGCCCGCCTTGATCAGCGCGGGCAGCGCGGCGCGAATCAGCAGGAATTGGGCGCGCACGTTGATATTGTGCACGCGGTCCCATTCCTCGATCGACATCTCCGCGGTGAACGCGTTGCCGCCGACGCCGGCGTTGTTCATCAGCGTCGTGAGCTTGCCGAACTTCTCCAGCGCGAGCGCGACCAGCCGGGGCGCGGTCGCTTGGTCGGCGACGTCGGCGGCGATTCCGACGCTTTCATGGCCGGCGGCGGCGATCAGCGCCTGCGTCGCCGCGGTTCCTTCGGCGGAACGGTCGCAATGAACCACCTTCGCGCCCTCGGCGGCGAACAGCAGCGCCGTCGCGCGGCCGATCCCCGATCCCGCTCCGGTCACGATCGCAACCCTGCCCTCGAGCCTATTCATCGTAAAAAACCTCCCTACCGGAAGGCGCCAACAATAGCGCATCGGCGCGCGCATTCGCACGCGCTTCGCCCCGTCCCCGAAACGCGCGCCTATGCTATCCTGCGGCGTCATGGCGAACGCGATTCGCACCATCTATCTTTGCGGACCGATAATGGACGCCGAGGCCAACGCGGCCAAGGACTGGCGCACGCGCGCCAAGGAGCGGCTGGCGGGCCGCTTCATTCTGCTCGATCCGCTGCGGCGCAATTTCCGCGACCGGGAAATCGACTCGGCCAACGAAATCGTCGAGTTCGATTTGCAGGACGTGCGCGACGCCGACCTGCTGCTGGTGAACTATTGCAAACCGTCGCTGGGCACCGCGATGGAGGTGTTTTACGCGAGCCACGACCTCGGCAAATTCGTGATCGCCTTCAGCCCCTTCAGCTATCAGGAAAGTTCGCCCTGGATGGTGCGCTTCTGCACCAAGATTCTGCCCGATCTGGAAAGCGCGCTCGGCTATATCGAACGGCATTTTACCTGAGTCCGGCGCGCGTCCCGGCCAGCGTAATGCGGCCGCGCGGAATTCCGCCGTCACGCGCGCTTGCCGATCGCGCCGCGCAATCGACTACAATCGCAGGCTGACGATGGCTTCGCTCGCCGCAATCCGCAACGAACTCGCGCGCACGGTCAAGGGCGACGTGCGTTTCGACGCCGCCGCGCGCGTCCTCTATTCCACCGACGCTTCGAACTACCGGCGCGTGCCGATCGGCGTGGTGACGCCGCGCGACGCCGGCGATATCGCGTCCGCGTTGCGCATCGCGCGCGAAAACGATCTGCCAATCGTCCCGCGCGGCGGCGGCACTTCGCTCGCGGGCCAGGCCGCGAACGCGGCGCTCGTGCTCGACTTCTCGAAATACATGACCGCGATCCGCGCGATCGATCCGGATCGGCG
>DAHZDR010000330.1 GCA_027403435.1 Deltaproteobacteria bacterium | reverse complement strand
AGGTATAGACGTCAGGATTCGACGAGGTTATCGGCGAGCAGAGCGATGGATCGCAGTTCTGGGTGGGAAGATAGTTGTCCAGCGCGGACGCGGTGGCGAAACGCATCGGCACGGCGGCATCGAACTGAATCGCCGCGGCCGGAGCCGCCCTGAAGACAATCAACCAAACCGTGGCCAGAAGAAGGGGGGGAACGTCGGTTCATTTTATGCCGCCTCCAGTTCGCGCTGGGTCGTGCGAGCGCTTCGGCCAGCGCGATGAGAGATCATGAGATATTGCAAGCAATTGGTCCTAAAATAACCATTCGATTGCTAATTAGCGCAATGACATCTAACATGCAAGTTATGGTGTGTTGGAGGTTTAATTGCGTCCTGAAACTGCTTTGATGACGCAACCGTTCAGGAAATTGAGCGATTTGCAGCCTCATCCATCGACGGCAAAGTTCAAGATGCCCATTTGCGACCGCGCTTACGCGCAATCGACGGATTGCTTACGCATGGCGCATTTTGCCGGTAGGTCAGGCTGCGGTGCGGGCGGGCGAACGTTGGGCCGGCTGTGGCGGGGCAAATCGCGCTGAACCGCGACGGCTGACCGGAGGGTCGGCTTTCGCCCGGCGGCCGCATCTGAAATAATTTCAGAAGTGGCGAAAAAGCTCACTCAGGAAGAAGTTCTGGCCGCGCTTGGCCAAGTCAATTATCCCGGCTATCAGAGCGATATCGTAACGCTCGGAATCGTCGAAGAGGCGGCGCCGGGGGCTGACGGCGGATGGACGATCACGCTGCGCAATCCGAGCGATCGCGAGGAAATTCCGCGCGCTATCGGCAGCCGGATCCATCAGGCGCTGACGCACGATCTCGGCGCCGCGAAAGTGGAGTTGCGGGTGCGTCCGGTCGCGCCGGAACTGGGCGAAAAGACCGGCCGCAAGCGGCTCGACGGGATCCGGCATATTGTCGCGGTGGCGAGCGGCAAAGGCGGCGTCGGCAAATCGACGGTGGCGGCGAACCTGGCGGTGGCGCTGGGACGGCTGGGCTACAAAATCGGCCTACTCGACGCGGACATTTACGGGCCGTCGGCGCCGATGATGTTCGGCACGGGCGCGGAGCGGCCGCGCGCGGTGGACGGCAAGCATTTCTATCCGGTCGAACGCCACGGCGTGAAGTTGATTTCGATCGGCTTTTTCATCGATGACGAGTCGCCGGTGATTTGGCGCGGCCCGATGGTGATGGGCGCGGTACGGCAGTTTCTGCAGGATACGTTGTGGGGCACGCTGGATTTTCTGGTGGTCGATTTGCCGCCGGGAACCGGCGACGCCCAATTGACGCTGGCGCAGGAAGTCGCGCTCGATGGCGCGGTAATCGTGACGACGCCGCAGGAGGTCGCCGTGGCGGACGCGCTCAGGGCGGCGCGAATGTTCCGCCAGGTGCATTGTCCGCTGCTCGGCGTGGTGGAAAACATGAGCGGTTACGTCTGCCCGGATTGCGGCGAGCTGGATGAGATTTTCGGCGCCGGCGGCGGCGACAAACTGGCCGCGGCCGAGGGGATTGAAGTGCTGGCGCGGGCGCCGATTGTCGAAGCGCTGCGGGCGGCGGGCGACGGCGGCGCGCCGCTCACGATCGCGCGGCCGGAGCATCCGGCGAGCGCCGTATTCATGGAACTGGCGCGGCGGGTGGCGGCGGCGATGCCGGCGGATTGAACGGAGCATCGTGATTTTTCGATGGCGACACTGATCACCGAGGAATGTATCAACTGCGGGGCGTGCGCGCCGCGCTGTCCGAATAACGCGATTTACGCGGGCGCGGCGCCGTGGGAGCTGGAGGGCGCGACGAAGCCGGCGATCGCGCAGGACATCTATTACATCGCTCCGGAAAAATGCACTGAATGCGTCGGCTTCTTCGATCACGAAGAATGCGCGGCGGCCTGTCCGGTCGATTGCTGCGTGCCCGATCCGAATATCCCCGAAGGCGAGGCGATGCTGCTTGAACGCGCCCGCCGGCTCCATCCCGAAGCCGTTTTCGGCGCTGATTTTCCGTCCCGTTTCCGCAAGGGCTGAAGGATCGGGCGGGCGCGGCGGCGCCGAGTAAGTTGGGACCGCCGCGGCCGATCGCTTTGGACCGATCGCCCTAGAATGGATAGTTGAGTCCGGCGAAGATTGCGCTGCCTTCGCCGCCGTAGCCGATATCCAGATAGCCAACGATGTAGGGGTCGGCGATCGCGCGAAAGCCCATCCCGCCGACCGGATGCAGGCCCAGGAGCGGATCGGTGGACATGCCGTTCCAGACGCGGCCGGCGTCGAAGAACGGGGCGAGTTCGAGCACGCCGTGATTGCCGAGAATCGTGGTGTCGAGCACGCGCGTGCGAACTTCGAAGTTGGCGACCGCGAGGTTGTTATCGATAAAGCGGCCGACGCCGTAGCCGCGCAGCGTTTGCTGATCGTAGAGCAGGCTTTCTTCGCCGCCCAGCCGAGGCATCGCCCAAAACGGCGTCTCCTGTCCGGCGGGCGTGTATTGTAGATAGACATGGCCGGCGAGGGTGACGCGCCGGCTGATCGGATAGTACTCGTGGAAATCGCCGCCGAAGCGATCGTAGGACGCGGTGCTCAGGAAGGCGCGATCGGAGATGCCGCCGTAAATCAGCGCCAGCGTGCCCTTGCGCGGAATATCGACGGAGTCGCGCGTATCGTAGGTCACGCGCGCCTCGTTGTAGATTTCGGTGCCGCCGTTGATGCCATTGACCTTGGGGAAGATCTCGAAAATCGACGGCAGAGTCTTGAACGCGCCGGGCCGGATACGAACAAAGCGCGGTCGGGTGAAGAAGCCGAGCTGAATCGTGTGCGTAATGTTCCATCCGAACAGCGCCTGCATATAGACCTGTTCGATGGTAAAGTTGGTTTGAGCGCGCAGCGGGGTGTTGTTGCCGAGGCCGAAGAAGCGTTCGGTGGGATCGCGCTCGAAGAAAAAGCGCAGATT
>DAHZDR010000313.1 GCA_027403435.1 Deltaproteobacteria bacterium | reverse complement strand
TTCGGCATCGACCCTGGGGCGCGGATGGAAGCATCCGGCGCCGACGCGAAAATGGCCGGCGACCTCCCAGTAAAGCGCGGTGTACGCGCTGAGCGCGCCATAGGCGGCCGAAGCCGGCCGGGCGCGAATCCGCTCGGCCACTTCGCGCTGGAACATCAGGACCATCCGCGCGATTGCGCCGCGCGCCGCGGCCAGCCGTTCGAGCATCGCGGCGGCGGCGTTGAACGGCAGATTGCCGACGACCTTGAGCGGTCCGGCGGCGGCCAATTCGCCGCTCTCCAGGGCAAGGAAATCCCGATTGATTACGGCCACGCGCGGGTCGCCGGCGAAGCGCGCGGCCAGCCGCGCGGCCAGCCGCTGGTCGAGTTCGACCAGGATCAGCCGGCCGATCGCCGCCGTCACTATCCGCTCGGTCAGGATTCCCAGGCCCGGCCCGATTTCCAGCGCCGTATCGCCGGGTTCGAGCCGCGCCAGCGCGACGATTTGGTCCGCGACCCGCGGCTGAACGAGAAAGTTCTGCCCGCGCGACCGCCGCGGCGTCACGCCCGCCGCCGCCAGCGCCGCCGACGGCCGTTCGGCGCCCAGCGGATACGCGGCCGCGCCCAATTCGTCCGCGCGCGAAGGTTGCGCCCGCCTCACAGCGGCAAATTCGCCTCGGCGTCGAGGGTGAGCGGATCGCGCTCGCCGCGCATCAAGCGGATACTGCCCGCCAGCGCGATCATCGCGGCGTTGTCGGTGCAGAATTTGAACGACGGCGCGACCACGCGGCGGCCGTCGGCCGCCGCCACGGCGGACAGCCGTTCGCGCAAGCGCGAATTCGCCGCGACGCCGCCGGTCAGAGCGATCGTTTCCGCGTCATGCTCGCGCGCGGCCGCCAGCGTCGGCCGCACCAGCATCTCGACCACGGCCTCCTGAAAGCTCGCGGCGAGATCCTCCGGCGCCGTGGCGGATCCGGCCGCGCTCGCGAGATAGAGCGCGAGCGCGGTCTTGACCCCGCTGAAACTGAAATCGAGCGGCGCGCCCTTGACCCGCGCGCGCGGAATCTTGACCTGATCCGGCCGGCCGCGGCGCGCCAGTTCGTCGATAATTTTGCCGCCCGGATAGCCCAGGCCCATCAGCTTCGCCGCCTTGTCGAAGGCCTCGCCGGCGGCGTCGTCGCGGGTTGCGCCGAGCCGCCGGTAGCGGCCAAAATCCTCGACGACAAACAACGCGGTATGGCCGCCCGAGACCACCAGCGCCAGATACGGCATCGGCACCCGATGTTCGAGCAGGGGCGCCAGCAGATGGCCCTCCAGATGATTCACGCCGACCATCGGCAAGCCGCTCGCCTGCGCCAGCCCTTTCGCGCACATCAGGCCGACCAGCAGCGAGCCGACCAGCCCCGGGCCGCGCGTCACCGCGATACCGTCGAGATCGGCGAGCGCGGTCTCCGCCTCGGCCAGGGCGCGCGCGATTACCGGCATGATCGCGACCACGTGATTGCGCGAGGCCAATTCGGGCACCACCCCGCCGTATGCGCGATGGATGTCGTCCTGGTTGGCGACGGCGCTCGACCGCACAATCGCGGCGCCGGGCGCGGCGGTTTCGATCACCGCCGCGGCGGCGTCGTCGCATGACGATTCGATTCCCAGAATGCGCATCGCTCTCCTGACGGTCCCGCTAACCTTACCGTCATTGATTTTCGGAATTGGCCCCCGCCGAGGGCGGCGGTGGCGGCGGCGGCGCCTCTTCGGGTTCCGGCGCGCTCAAATCCGCCGACGGCGGCCCGGAAGCGTCGCCGGCGGACGGCGGCGGCGCGTCGAGACCGGCGGGATTCGGCAGATTCGCCGCCAGCCGGTCATAGCCGACCCGCGCCATCAGATTGTTCGGAGCGGCGGCGAGCGCGCGCTGATAGGCGACGGCCGCCTGGCTAAGCTGGCCTAATTCCTCTTCGCACGCGCCTTCGTAGCCAATCGTTTCGCCAAGCCATTGCGGATTCGCGCCGAAACCGATTTCCGCGCGCCGGAAAAAAGTCAGCGCTTGAGCGTAGTCATGCCGCGCCACGTAAGCGCGGCCGAGAAAAAAATAGGCGTAGGGATTGCCCGGATCGATCGACACCGCGCGCGCCAACGCGCGCATCGCCGGGTCCGTGGCGCCATTGTTCAATTGATTGCGCGCCTGCTCGGTGATGCGCAGCGAGGCGGCCAGCGCGGGCGTGTCGGCCTGGCGGATTTCGTCGTCAAGCGGCAGATTGCCCAAGTCGGGTCCGGCCGTGACCGTGCTGATATCGAGCGCCGGCGGCGGTTCGCCCGGATTACTCGTCGGGCCGGCGCCGGGTGGGGCCGCGCCCGCGACCGCGGGCGCATTCGGCGGACTGGCGGCGCCAGCTCCGGCGGCGTCAGTGGCCGGATTTTCCGGATTCGCAATCTCCGGCGACTGCGCCGCGGCGGCCGATCCGGACGGCGGGTTTGACCGTGAGTCGGTCGCGTCAGTGGCCGCGTCGTCAGTGGCGGCAGGTACCGGCGGCAGCACGGCGGAAGCGGCGTCGCTTGGGGACGCGGACGGCGCCGGCGGCAGCGCGCCAGGCGCCGGCGCGACGGAAACCGCGCCGGTTTGCGCCGCTCCGGATTCGGCGCCGGGCGTGGCGGCGGCGGTAGGATTCGGCAGGCGTTCCCAATCGCCCCGCGCCGCTCCCGGCGGCAGCGCTTCCGCCGGAGCGTTTCCGGGCGATTCCGCCGCCGGCAGAGTCTGTTCATCGAGATGCGCAAGGACCAGCCGCGGCGACGCCTGAACCGCCATGTAACTCGCCGCGCGCGCGCGGATTGGCGCGAGTCCCGCCGTATAGGCCGGCGCGGCGGCGGCGATCAGCACGCCCGCGGCCAGCGCCGCGCAAATTTTCCGTTTTCCGCCCATTCTCCCAATTAATATCGCTTTTAGCCGCCGCGCGCAGCCTCCGCGCCAAATCTCCGCAAGCGCCCGCGAACGCGGGCGGAAGCCTCACTCGCCGGGCGTCGCAGCGCCCGCCGCCGGACCGCCGGGCGCTCTTTGCCAATCGCCGCCGCCGGCCGGCGTCGCTGGCGGCTGGGGCGCGGCGGCGTTCGTGGCCGTCGACGCCGCGCGCATCCCGGGCGAGGTATGGAACGGACAGACCTGGGTGGGCGCCAGCGCCTTCGGAAAGACGCCCGCGACCGCGTCGGGACAATACGGGCCGGCCAGATAGCCGGTGGCCGGATCGACCCGCGCCGCCACCATATCGGGCGGCATCGTGAAGTCCAGCGCCGGCCGCGGCGCGGTCGCGGCCTTCATGAAATTGGTCCATGCGGGCAACGACGCTTCCGCGCCGGTCAGGCCGAGCGCCTCTTTTTGATCGAAACCGGTCCACACCACCGTCAGCAGGTTCGGGGTGAAGCCGGCGAACCACGCGTCCACGGAATCGTTGGTCGTTCCCGTCTTGCCGGCCGCCGGCCGGGTGAAACCGAGCCGGCGCGCGCCTTCGCCAGTGCCGTGGAGCATCACCTGTTCGAGCATGAAATCCATCAGGTAGGCGACATCGGGCGCCAGCACCTGTTCGGCTTGCAGTTCATGGCCCTCGATCACCTTGCCCGATTGATTGAGCACGGCGGTCACGGCGTAAGCGGGCACTTTCATGCCATCGTTGGCCATGATCGCGTAGGCGTTGGCGATCTGAATCGGCGCGACTTCGATGCCGCCCAGGATAATCGACGGATAAGGCGGCAATTCGCCGAACCCAAGCTTGTCGGCCATCGCAATCACGCGATCCAGACCGATCGCGTTGGCCAGGCGCGAAGTCGCCGAATTGAGCGATTCCTCAAGCGCGAATTCGAGCGTGACGCGGCCGAAATAGCGGTTTTTGTAATTGCGCGGCGTCCAGGTGGTGTCGCCGATCTGCCAGGTGAAGGGCGTGTCGTCGAGATAGCTGGTCGGCAGGAATTGCTCGGGGCCGCCGTTAAGCGTCTCCTGAAACGCGGCCAGATAGGTGACCGGCTTGAACGCCGAGCCGGGCTGGCGTTTGGCCTGGGTGACGCGGTTGAACTGGCTTTCGCGATAGTCGCGGCCGCCGACCATCGCGCGGATTTTGCCGGTCTGCGGCTCGATCGCAACCAGGCAGGACTGCAACTCCTCGCTCTTTTCCTTGCGCCGGAGCGCGGGATGGCGCGCCTCGAGATCGGCGAGATTGTCCTGGACCGCGCGCTGCGCCTCTTTCTGCATGTGCACGTCGAGCGTGGTGAAGATGCGCAGGCCTTCGCCGGTCAGCACCGACGGCGGATAGCGTTCGGCCAGCTCCCGCTTGACGTAATCGACGAAGTACGGAGCGTCGTTGGTTTCGATAAACGGTTCGCGCGCGCGCAACGGCTCGGTCACCGCCTGATCGTAGGCGGCCTTGCTGACGTAGCCGTCCGCCAGCATCGAGGCCAGCACCTCGTTGCGGCGGCGGGTGGCGAGCGCGGGATGGCGCAGCGGGTTGTAACGATTCGGCGAGCGAATCATGCCGGCGATCGCCGCCATCTCGGCGATCTTCAGATCGCGCGGCTCTTTTGAGAAATAGAATTCCGACGCTTCCCAGACGCCGTAAATTCCCTCCTGTCCGCGCTGTCCCAGATAGATGTCGTTGATGTAGTTCTCGAGAATTTCGTCCTTGGAATAGAGCCGCTCCGCGATATACGCCATCAGCGCTTCCTTGACCTTGCGATGCCAGTCGCGCTTGCTGGTCAGGAAGAAGTTCTTCATCAGCTGCTGGGTCAGCGTCGAGCCGCCCTGCACCACCCGTCCGGAAACCAGATCGACCCACGCCGCCTTGATAATCCGCACCATGTCGATGCCGTGATGCGCGTAAAAGCGATGGTCCTCGGCGGCGAGAATCGCGTCGATAAAGGCGGGCGGAATCTCCGCCAGCGGCACCAGGCGGCGCTGGCGCCAGTCGCCCTGGAAAATCGCGCCGAGCATCTCCGGCTCCAATTCCAGCGAATAGAGCGGACGGCGGCTCACCCCGTCGGCCATGGCCGTAATCGTGCCGTCGGCGGCGAGCTTCATGGCGACCAGCTCGCCGGGGAAATTGCGATACGGATAGGCGACGCTATGCAGGAAGATCGTGAGCCGGCCGCGTTTTTGGCCGTACCAGTATTCGCCCCGGTCGCGCACCTCCGCCGGACCGGCCACGGGATGGTAATTGAGGCGGGCGAGGCGTTGAAAAAACCCCAGGTCCGCCAGCCGTTGGCCGGGATAAATCAGCGTCGAATCGGAATAGATGCGCGACGGAATGGTCCAGCGCTTGCCGGCGAAGCGCGTGCTGACTTCCCGCTCGAGCGAATTGTAGTACCCGGTGAACCAGTACAGCGCGGGGCCGAGCGCGAACAGCGCGAGCGCCGCGATCGAGAACAGGCTTAATTTGAATAACCGCCGCATGCTCATCGCCCGATCCGCGGCGATCGCGGCCCTGGCGCCCCGACGGCGCGCGGCCGCGATCGCGATTTCCTTCACCGTAAGATCAACCCTGGCGCCTGAGCGGGATAAACAGCGTGCCGGCCGCGCGGCGGACCAGCAGTAAAACGATACCGCGTCCGCCGCCGTCGCGAAAGGCGCGCCGGAACGCCGCAACGCCGGAAACCTCTCGCTGATTCACTTCGACAATGACGTCATCGGCGCGCAATCCGGCGCGCGCCGCGCGGCTGCCCGCGGCCACCCGCGCCACCATCACGCCGCCGGTCGCCGCGATCCCGAGCTGGCGCGCCGTGGCGGGATTCAGCGCCTTGACGTCGAGTCCGTAGGCCTCGGGCGCGGCGGCGGGCGGCGGACCGGCGCGCGCCAGTTCCCTCGGGCGCGGCGCTTCGATCGTCACCTCAACCGCGCTTGCGGTCTTGCCGCGCATCACGGTCAGCGTCGCGCGATGGCCCAGCGCAACGCCGCCGACGATCAGCGGCAAGGCCTGGGCTTCATGGATCGGGCGATGGTCGAAGGCGACGATGATGTCGCCGGGTTTGAGGCCGGCGGCGGCGGCGGGACTATGCGCGACGACTTCGGAGATCATCGCGCCGCGCGCCTCCGGAAGGCCGGCGGCGCGGGCCGCCGCCTCGCTCACCGGCTCGATATAGACGCCGAGCCATCCGCGCGTCACCGCGCCGCGCGCGCGCAACTGCGGCAGCTCCGCCTTGATGAGATTGACGGGAATCGCGAAGCCGATGCCCATGCTGGAGCCGGTGCGCGTGTAAATCGCCGAATTGACGCCGATTACGGCGCCGTGCAAATCGATCAGCGGACCGCCCGAGTTGCCGGGGTTAATTGACGCGTCGGTCTGAATAAAGTCGTCGTAGCTGCCGGGGATGAAGCGGCCGCGCGCACTGACGATGCCGGCGGTGACCGACTGGTCGAAGCCGAAGGGACTGCCGATCGCGATTACCCATTGGCCCACGCGAACGGCGGCGGAATCGCCCAGCGGCGCCACGGGCAGCGCGAACGGCGCGTCGATTTTAATCAGCGCGATGTCGGTCGTGGCGTCGCGGCCGATCGCGCGCGCGGTGAATTCATGGCCGTCACGCAGCGTTACGACGATCGCGCCGCCGTCTTCGATTACGTGATCGTTGGTCAGGATATAACCGTCGCGGTTGATAATGAAGCCGGAGCCTAGGCTGTGCGGAGCGGGCGAATCGTGAGGTTCGAAGGGACCGCCGAAACGATCGAAGGGATCGTCCCGATCCTCGGGCGATTGCTCGCCGGCGTTCACCGCCGGCTTGCGCGCGGTCGAGATATTGACCACGGCCGGGGACAGCCGCGCGGCCAGCGCGACGAAATCCGGCAACGAACCCGCCGGACGGACGGTATCGCCGCGCAAATCCGTCCATAACGGCGGC
>DAHZDR010000312.1 GCA_027403435.1 Deltaproteobacteria bacterium | reverse complement strand
CGGCGCGATCCGCCTTGCCACGGACGGCGCCAGACGGCTAAAATACCAAGTTCTCAATCGATTCGAGAGTGGACATGGAATGTTAATTCAGGCGACGCAGCTCCGGCCCGGGATGGTGCTCGAATACAACGGCGCCCTGTGGCGGGTCATGACCATCCAGCATATTACGCCGGGCAACTGGCGCGGCATGGTGCAGACCAAGCTGCGCAATATCCAGAGCGGATCGCAGACCGAAAACCGCTTCCGTTCGGAAGATCGGGTCGAGCGCGTGATTCTCGACCAGGTGGAGATGGAGTTCCTCTATCAGGAGGGCGCCGATTTCCATTTCATGAACACCGAGACCTACGATCAAATCACCCTGCCCAAGGATTTGATCGAGGACGTGGCCGGCTACCTGACGCCGAACCTCAAGGTCGAGGTGGAGTTCCACGACAGCACGCCGCTCAACGTGACGCCGCCGAAGACGGTCGCGATGCGGGTGGTGGAGACCGACCCGGGAATCAAGACCGCGGCGGTGACGAACACGCTGAAGCCGGCGAAGGTCGAAACCGGCCTGATCGTGCAGGTGCCGCATTTCGTGGTCGAAGGCGACCTGATTACGATCAACACCGAAAACAACGAGTATATTTCGCGTTCGAAGTAACGCGCTTTCCGGCCGCGGCGCGGCGGCCGATGATCGATCATCACAGTGAACTATCGCGGTCAGAACGCGCGCCGGATTAATCCGTCCGCGCGGCGGCCCGCCGTTGCGCCGGGCGGCGTGATTCGCTTCGCCGCGGGGCTTTATCTGGCGCAGACGCAGCCCGGCCTCGAGGGCGTCGCGTGGAGCGAGATCGCCTTTCGCTGCGGCGCCTCCGGCGCGGCGCGCGAACTCGCCCGGCGCACGATCGGCGATCGCGCCGGGGCCACGATTTTCCACGCCGAACGGATCGATTCGCTGCGCGCGCTGCGTTCGGTCGAAGACCTGTTCGCGCTGGTCGGCTATCGCCGTTTCGCGCCCGCCAACCCGGCCGCGCCGGCGCGTCCGGGGGCCGCGCTCGAGCGGGTGCGCGCGGCGGTGCATGGCGCGCGCCATATCGACGAAGCGCTGGAGACGCGCGCGCGCTTCACTCCGGGCGGCCGCGCGGGGCGGCGGATCCAGTTCCGGGTGGTCGCGCGGATGGCGGGCGATCACGAGTTCCGGCGCGTCGATTTCAGACGCGCGGTCGAAAACGCGATGGTCGAACGCGGCGACCATGTATGGCGTCTGGCCGACGACGAGGCCGGCGCCGACGTTGAATTCTGGGCCACGATGCTGCCGGGGGAGTTCCTGCTCGCGCTGCGGCTGAGCGATGAACGCATGCGCCATCGCGAGTATAAGGCGGCCCATCTCCCCGGCTCACTGCGGCCGGCGGTGGCGGCCGCGATGGCGTGGCTGTCCGAGCCGGCGGAGCATGACGTGACGCTCGATCCGTTCTGCGGCGCCGGCACCGTGCTGGTCGAACGGGCCCATCTGGGGCGCTACGCCAAACTGATTGGCGGCGATAGCGATCCGGCCGCGCTGGCCGCCGCGCGCGAAAATATCGGCCCGCGCCATCAGCCGCTCGAACTGCACGAATGGAACGCGACCGCGTTGCCGCTCGCGCGCGCTTGCGTCACCAAGGTCGTGACCAATCTGCCGTGGGGCCGGCGGCACGGCTCGCATGAGGAGAACCTGGCGCTCTATCCGCGCGCGCTTGCCGAGCTGCGCCGGGTGGCCGCGCCCGGCGCCACGTTCGTGATCCTTACGGCGGACTCGCGCCTGATGGATCAGGCGATCCGGCGCGAACGGATGCGTCCGGAGCGGATTTTCCGGGTTGCGATTCTCGGCGCGCCCGCCACGATCTACGTAATGCGCAATTCCTGATTCCGCATCCGCGAAATTTTCGGCGCGCGCGGGCGATTCCCGATCGATCGGCCAGGCCTAGCGCTTGCGCAGCTCCTTCAGGCGTTTTTCAAGTCGATCGCCGTAGTCGGGGTCGGCCATGCGGAAATGGCCAATCGCGCGCGCGACGATATCGTCACGGCTGACCCGCGCGAGGCCGCCCGCGAGATTTTCGACCAGCCGCAGCTTTTCGTCTTCCTTCATCAGGCGGTAGAGCGCGCCGGCTTGCACGAAGTCGTTGTCTTCGGCGTGACGCTCGGGCGCGTGGCTGCCGGCGAGTCCGCGCACCTCAATCGGCGCATAGAGCGCGCGGTTGGTCTGGGCCGGACCGTCGAAACTGTTCGGCTCGTAATTTTTCGCGGGCCCGTAATTCCCGTCGAAGCGCATCGCGCCGTCGCGCGAGTAGTTCGCGGCCGCGGCGGCGTGCGGACGGTTGATCGGCAATTGCGTATGATTGACGCCGAGCCGGTAGCGATGGGTGTCGCCGTAGGAAAACAGCCGCCCCTGCAGCATCTTGTCCGGCGACGGGCCGATTCCCGGCACGAAGTTCGCCGGATTGAAGGCGGCCTGTTCGACTTCCGCGAAATAGTTATCCGGATTGCGGTTCAGAACCATCCGCCCGACCGGAATCAACGGATAGTCCCGGTTCGGCCAGACTTTGGTCAAATCGAACGGATTGAAGCGGTATTGCGCGGCGGCGGCGGCCGGCATGATCTGCATCTTGAGCGTCCATGACGGAAATTCGCCGCGCTCGATCGCGCGCAGCAAATCGAGATGGTGATGGTCGGGGTTTTCGCCGGCGATCCGCATCGCCTCGGCGCTGGTCAGGCACTTGATTCCCTGGTCGGTCTTGAAATGATACTTGACCCAGTAAACTTCTCCGGCCTCGTTGACCCATTGGTAAGTATGGGAACTGAAGCCGTCCATGTGCCGAAAGGTGGCGGGGATGCCGCGGTCGCCGAACAGCATGGTGAACTGATGGGTCATTTCGGGGCTGTGCGAGAAGAAATCCCAGACCGCGTCCGGCTCCTGCACGTTGGTGTGGGGATCGCGCTTCTGGGTATGGATGAAGTCGGGAAATTTGAGCGGGTCGCGAATGAAGAAAATCGGCGTGTTGTTGCCGACCAGATCGTAGTTGCCTTCTTCGGTATAGAACTTGATCGCGAAGCCGCGCGGATCGCGCACCGTGTCGGCCGAGCCTTTTTCTCCCGCGACGGTGGAAAAACGCGCAAACAACTCCGTGCGTTTGCCCACGGATGAGAGAAATTTCGCCCGCGTCCAGCGTGAACAGTCGGCGCCGACCTCGAAATAGCCGTGCGCGCCGGAGCCTTTGGCGTGCACGACGCGTTCCGGGATTCGTTCGCGGTCGAAATGGGCGAGCTTTTCGATCAGGTGATGGTCCTGAATGAGAATCGGTCCGGAGGGTCCGGCGGTCTGCGAATTCTGATTGTCGGCGACCGGAGCTCCCGCCTCAGTGGTAAGCGTTTTATCCTTCATGGGCTGATTACTCCTTTCGCTGACTGAACCTCAGTGTTGGCCGTAAGCGGGCGGAACGCCGATGCGCCGCGCGAGCATGCAAGCCTGGCGCGCGAGCATTCCGGGATTGCCCGGATCGGGCGCGCGGCTTTTGGCCGGGGTTGCGGCGCACCCGCCGATTATAGCGCGCGGCGGATCGGCGCGCGCGATTTAGTTGATCGCCTTTTCGGCGCGCAGCTCCTCGACCTGGGCGCGCGACAGGCCGGCCTCGCGCAGCACTTCCTCGGTATGTTCGCCCAGGCGCGGCGCCATCCGCCAGATGCGCGCGGGAGTTTCGCTGAAGCGCATCCCGGGATTCACCGCGCGCGCCCGTCCGCCGTCGGGATGGTCGTATTCGACGAAGTTTTCGTTGGCGACCGCGTCGGGATCGTCGAAGAGCGTGTCGTAGTTGTGGACCGGGCCGCAGGGCACGTCGGCGCGCTCGAGCGCCGCCAGCCAGTGCGCGCTCTCGCGTTCCGGAAAGAGCTTCGCGATTCCGCGCAGCGCCGTGCGCATCCGTTCCGTGCGGTTTTCGACCTGCCACCACTCGGGATGGCCCACGCCCTCGCACAGCCGTTGCCATTGGTCGTCCTTGAAGGGCGCGATCGTCACCCATCCGTCGGCGGTGCGGAACGGATCGAGACTGCCGCTTTTGGGCACGGTGTCCTTGAATTCCGCATCGGGCAGAAAGGTGTAGCCGAGAAAGGCGGAGTCGTTGGCGGAAAACGCCATCATCGCCTCGGTCATCGGCACGCGGATATATTGGCCGACGCCGCGATTGCGGGTGGCGTGCAGGGCGCTCACGATACTGAGCGCGGCGGTCATGCCGGCGATTTTGTCCGCCAGCGCCATCTTGACCGCGGTCGGCTTGTTTTCCTTGCCGCCCTGCACGAAGGCCATTCCGGAATAGCCCTGGATGACCGGATCGTAGGCGGGGGCGTTGGCGTGCGGACCCTTGGGGCCAAAGCCGCAAATCGAGCAGTAGATGATTTTGGGATTGGCGCGGCGGAGATCGGCGTAGCCGATGCCGAGGCGGTCGGCGACGCCGGGCCGGTTGTTTTCGATAATGGCGTCGGCCTTGACCGCGAGGCGGCGCACGATATCGCGCCCGTGCTCAAGTTTGAGATCGACGACCACGCCGCGCTTGTTGCGGTTGAAGTTGAGGAAGGTCGCGGTGACGCCGTTTCTGAACGGGCGGCCGAACAGACGCGTCGCGTCGCCTTCGGGCGGCTCGATTTTGATCACGTCGGCGCCCAAATCGCCCAGCAGCATCGTGCAAAACGGTCCCGAAACGACCTGCGTCAGATCGAGGATGCGAAAACCGACCAGTGGTCCTTCTGCCATAACCTGTTTCCTTGCGCGCCTTTACTCCCGCCCGCCGCGGCGCGCGCGTCGCGGTTCGGTGCGGGGCGATGATCGCTGGATAAGGGCGACGCGTTACCGAATGTGAGAGCCTGCTTAATCCTACCAGCGACAATCGTCAAGCGTTAGCGCCCAAATAAGCTTTATCCCAGCCTGCCGTGGGTCAGCGCGGGCAATTCGCGGCGCACTCTTTCCAGATAGTCGAAATCCAGCGGCGCGACGATGACGCCCTCCTGATCGGGCGCGCGCGCCAGCACGCGGCCCCACGGATCGACGATCAGCGAATTGCCGTAGTCGCTGAAACCATGGACGTTCGGGCCGAATTGCGCCGGCGCGATGACGTAGCATTGGTTTTCGATCGCGCGGGCGCGCAGCAGCGTTTCCCAATGGGCTTCGCCGGTCGGAAAAGTGAAAGCGCTGGGAATCGCGAGGATTTGCGCGCCGGCGAAGACCAGCCGCCGGTATAGTTCGGGAAAGCGCAGGTCGTAGCATACGCTCATGCCGATTTTGCCGATCGCGGTCGCGGCGACGACGATTTCCGTGCCCGGCGTTTTGGCGTCGGATTCCTTAATCGTCACGCGGCCGGGCAAATCGACGTCGAACAGATGAAACTTGCGATAGACCGCCAGCCGCGCGCCGTCGGGACCGAGCAGCACCGAAGTGTTGTAGCGTTTTTCCTGGCCCGCCGCGCTTTCGGCGATCGAGCCGGCCAGCAGATGGATTTGCAGTTCGCGCGCCAGCCGCGCCATCAGCGCCAGCGACTCGCCTTCGAGGGTTTCGGCGGCGGCGGGCTCGTCGGCGCGTTTCCCGCGCCAGTTGAAGGTTTCCGGCAGCGCGACGAATTGGGCGCCGCGCGCGGCGGCCAGCCGGATCAGCCGTTCGGCGCGTTCGAGGTTGGCGCGCTTGTCGCTCTTGCTCGCCATCTGCACCGCCGCCGCGAGAAAAGTCATAGCCGAATCGCTCCTTGCCGCGACCGCCGCGCCGTCAGTAGCGTGGCGTCGCGGGGTCGGCGTCCGCGGACCAAGCGTCGATTCCGCCGCTCAGATTGACGACGCGGGCGAAGCCCGCGCGCGTCAGGTAAATCGCCACCTGCGCGCTGCGCACCCCATGATGGCATACGACGATCCATTCGGCGGCGCGATCGAGTTCGCCGCTTCGCGCCGGAACCTCGCCCATCGGAATATGGGTTGCGCCGGGGAAAGGCGCAATCGCGACCTCTTCGGGTTCGCGCACGTCGAGCACGTTGGGATTTTCGCCGCGGTCGCGCCGCGCTTTCAGTTCGGCCGGTTCGATTTCAGGAATTTGCGCCATGCCAACCCGGATGCGTCAAAATGCGCGGCTTGCGCGGAAAGTGGTTTTCCGCCCCGCTGCAAGAATCTACCATCATGGGGATGGCGAACGAAAACCGTCCGGCGCGCGGCGACGCGGCCCTGATGGCGCGGGCGCTCGACGAGGCGCGGCGCGCGGCGGCGGCGGGCGAAGTTCCGGTCGGCGCGATCGTGGCGCTCGATGGCGCGATTGTCGGCGCCGGCGGCAATCGGCCGATCGCCGCGTCGGATCCGACCGCGCACGCCGAAATCGTCGCGATTCGCGCGGCGGCGGCGGCGCTCGGCGTCTACCGGCTGCCGGGCGCCGAAATTTACGTCACGCTGGAGCCGTGCGCGATGTGCGTGGGCGCCATTATCCACGCCCGGATTGCGCGCGTTTACTACGGTGCGCGGGACCCCAGGGCCGGCGCCCTGGGCTCGGTTTACGACTTCGGC
>DAHZDR010000304.1 GCA_027403435.1 Deltaproteobacteria bacterium | reverse complement strand
ACGACTTGCCTGAGTTTGCGGCGATCGCTGAAGGGCAGCGCCAGCAGGCGCTTGGCGACGAATTCCGCCGGCAGGGCGGAGATTACGGCGTCGGGCGGGCCGGAAGCGGCGAGAATCCGGCCGATCGCGGGGGCGAGATCGTCTTCGTCCGCGGCGCGCGCCTGCTCCCAGGCGCCGATCAAGTCGAACGAATTCCATGAGCGCTCGGCCAGCGCGCCGCGCACCCGCTCGCCCGCCAATTCGAGCGCCAGAATCCGCTGCCCCATAATCGAAAGCGAAGCCTCCCCAAATTACGCCAATGCGCGCCCTGTCGCCGGCGCGCGCGCCTAGTCCGCGTGCCAGCTTATCAGCATTGCGGAGCCATTCGAATTGCGCCGCACGGTGGCGTAAACCCGCCGGCGCGCGCCCGCGTAATCGCCTTCGCCAGTTATCGTAAAGTAAGAGCTGCGCGTGGTTAACATGGGGGTGAGGTCTTGGGCGAACTGGCCGATCCCCGGCAGATTGGCGATGTCGGTGACCACCAGGAACGGCTGCATCTGGCGCGCGGCCACGATCTGCTGGACCAGCGATGGGTTGTTCGACAGCTCCGGAGCGAGCGCGGCCAGCACTTCAGGCGGGGCGGTGTTGGCGTTGATCCGCAGTTCGGGCGTCGCCGTCAGATAGTTGGTCAGGAGCATGAAGGTGGCGTCATTGACGCCCGCGAGCGCGCGCAGGTCGCCGATTGTCGGCATCGGGCCATTGCGCGCCTCGTAGGGCGGTATCAGGCGCAGATAGTAATCGGATTCGGCGCCTCCGGGCGAGGTCACGCTGTCGGGATCGAGCCAATCGACGATTATCGGAATCAGGTTGGTCGAAACGCCGATCGTCTCGAACAGCCGCGCGATTATCTGGAGGTAATTGCCATCGACCGCGCCGGTGCGCGGATTATAGAGCTGATTGATGTCAAGTTTGCGCGCTTCGTCCACGATCGAAACCGCGGCGTAACCGCCGCCGATCGGCACTGGCGGCGTCGGCTGCGCCCAGATGTCGGTAAGCGCGTCGTACGGCTGCTGCTGCATCGCGTCGCCGATCGAGTCGCGTTCGAGCAGCGCCAGGCCGACCGCGACCCCCGAGCGCGCCAGGTAGAGAGCGCGCAATTCGTTGGCTTGATTCGCCGCCGCGCGATAGGCGAGCGACGAGGAGGCGGTGAAATCGACGACCAGGATCGTCATCAGCGCCGTCGCCAGCATCGTGGCGAGCAGCGCGATGCCGCGTTCGCGCCGCGGCCGGCGCGCGACGGCGCTCGGCGCCGCGTTTCGTCCGGCGCGGCCGATCGCGATCCCGAGGCGGCGGGCGCGCCCGCGCCGCGATTTGCCGCGCCTTACCATTGCTGATAGGCCATCGGCGGCGCGACCGCCGTTGACAGGGTGAGCGGCACGCCGCCGGTCGAGGCGAAACGCAGGTCGATGGTGATTTCCATCGGCAGCATCCGGCCGGGCGACAATTGGGTGGAATCCCAGCTTTCGCTCCAGTTGACGCCGTCGAAGTAGCGGATATGCAGCGCGAGCAGGTCGTCGGCCAGCACGGTGGTGACGGCGGCCTGGCCGGTCGGAGGAATGCTCAACAGGCTCGAGAATTGCGTGCGCTCGAGCAAGCTCCATCCGCGATGGTCCGGATTGGGCGCGGTGGTGTAGGCGATCGTCACTTCCGGACCAAAGTCCTCGATATAGCGGCTGTGGCCGGGGTCGAGGGTGGAGAAGGTGATCGCGTCCATCGGCTGGAAGTTCTGCTGATGGGCCTGACCGAGCAGCAGCACATGGCTGGGAATGAACGGCGTCTGGACGGCGCCGCGCAACTCGTTGCTGAGCTGGAACATCACCAGCCGGGCGGACTGATCGATCGCGATACGGGTTTCGGCGTGGACCTTGCTTTGGGCGACGGCGTGGAACGATTCCGCGACCATCACCATGATCAGTCCCAGGATCGCGATCGCGACCATCAGTTCGAGCAGAGTAAAGCCGCGCGCCGCGCCCTGATTCCGGAGCGGCAACGATAAGCGTCGGGCGAGGCGGCGCGGCGCCATCAGAAGCCCTGGGATTGGGCGTCGTCGTTGGCGCCCTGGTTGCCGGCGGGGTTGTTGAGTCCGGGAATCGACGGCGGCGTGGGGTCGTGCATGAATTCGACGACGTCGAATTTGTGGCTCAGGCCCGGACCATAGAAAATATCGATTTCGACCCGCCGGATATCGGGAAACAGCGGCGACGGATCGACCTCCTGCCGCCAGTGGAAATCCGGATAGAGGCCCGGATAGAGCTGGTTGAAGTTGCCCTGGCTGACCCCGAGGTCGGGAAACTGGCCGGCTTCCGCCCGGGTCATCATCGCTTGCGCCAGCATCGCGGCGCGGCTCAATTGCTCGGCCCGCATCACGGATTCAAGATTGCTGTTATGCAGCGTCAGCAGCGCGAGCATCGCGATTCCGACGAAGGCGACCGCGATCATCACTTCAAGCAGGGTGAAGCCGCGCGCGGCGGTCATGCTGCGCATGGGCGTCATCCGAAGGCGCCGCGTCTGGGCGGCGCCAGGTCGCCATTGCGGATCGAGACGCGGCCGGTGAACGGATCGAAAGCGATAGTGAAGACTTCGCCCTGGTCGTCCACCAGATGGAGCATGGTCGCGTCAACGTAGCCGCTGGGGTAGAACTGCGTACTAATCTGGCCGCGCGTGAGCGTGCCGATACCCTCGACCCAAACGTCGCGAATCCGGACTCCCACCGGCAACCGCACGCGCACCCCGGCCGGACCGCCTTCGGGCATGAAAGCGGGCCGGATCGCGAACGGATCGAGCCGCGTGACGAAATAGCCGTTATAGTCGAGGTCGAAAGTGAGCCGGATCAAGACCTTCTGGGCGCCCGCCTCCTGATAAAGATAATTGGCGCGGCTGGCGAGACGGCGCGATTCGCTGCGCAACTGGGCCGGTTGCAGACTGCCAAAATAGGGCATCGCGATCATCATTATCAGCCCCATCAGGAACATCACGACGGCGAGTTCCAGCAGGGTGAAACCGGCGTCGGCGATGGCGGCCGGGAGTCGCGCGGGGCGAGTCATTAAGGATTGGACGACGGAGCGGGCGGCGGATTCATTGGCGACGCGGGGAAATTTAGCGTAGCGAGCCATTTTAAGAGTCGCTATTGTATAATTTGACGCGATAAGGCGCGCCACGCCGCGCATCGGGACTACGAACTGCTGCTGCCGTCGATATCGGCATTCTTGCCGGTGCCGCCTTCGACGCCGTCGGCGCCGAACGATTTCAGCACGTAGCTGTTGCCGTCGCTCTGGTAATAATAGGGGGTGCCCCACGGATCATTGGGGACTTTCTCGATATAGCCGCCCTCGGGATAATCGGCCGGGATACGGCCGGTGGTGGGCGCCGCCACCAACGCCGCCAGTCCCTGGTCGCTGGTCGGATAGGAGCCGTTGTCAAGATAGTAACGGTCGAGCGCGGTCTTGAAGGCGGAAATGTCGGCTTCGGCCTTGATCCGCCGGGCTTTGTCGGTGGCCCCGCGCAAGTTCTGCACGACGATGGTGGCGAGCAGGCCGATAATCAGGATGACCACCATGAGCTCAATCAGGGTGAAGCCTTCCTGAGCGCGGGCCAGGCGCGCCCGCCAAGGGTTTTTCCGCGTCTTCGGAAGCATGGTGGTGCGGTCCTTCATTGCATGAGCTGGTTGAGCTGGAAGATCGGCATGAGCACCGCCAGCATCATGAACAGGATAACACCGGCCATCACCAGCGTCATCAGCGGTTCGAGCATCGTGGTCATCTGCCGCAGCGAGTTTTCGACTTCGCGCTCGTAGTTGTCGGCGACCCGCTCGAGCATCCGTTCCAGTTCGCCGGAGCGTTCGCCGACCTTGATCATTTCGCTCAGCAGGGGCGGGAACAGGCCGCTGCGGGCCAGCGTCTGGCCCATGCCGTGACCCTCGCGAATTTCCTCGCGGCACTGATCGATTGCGTTGGCCAGCAGGCTGTTGGTCACGACCTGGCGCACGGCCTGGAGCGCCGGCATCAGTTGTACGCCGCTGGCGAGCAGGGTGGCGAGGGTGCGGGCGAAACGGGCGCAGATCACGCGCACGATGGTCGGCCCAAGATAGGGCATCTTGAGCAGCCAAGTGTCGTAAAAGCGCCGGCCCGCGGCGGTCGCCAACACGGCCGAGACGCCGCCAACCAGGCCGGCGATGCCGAGCAGCAACGCCCACCAATAGCCGGTCAGGAGATTGGAGAGCGAAATCAGCACGCGCGTCATGGTGGGCAGCGCCGCGTGCTGCTGTTGGAAAATCGTGGCGATTTGCGGCACGACATAGCTAACCAAAAACGCCATTATCCCGAAGCCGACGCACATCATGATAATCGGGTAGCTGAGCGCGCCGCGGACCTTGGCGACGAATTCGGCCTGGCGTTCGCTGTACTCGGCGAGCCGTTCGAGCACGGCTTCAAGGGCGCCGGCGGCTTCGCCCGCCCGCACCATCCCGACGTACAGGTCCGAGAAGATTTCGGGATGCGCCGCGAGCGCGTCGGCCAGCGACAAGCCTTCGCGCACCGCCTCGCGCACCTGGGAGAGCATTTTGCGCACGGCGGGGCGCGTCGCTTGTTGGGAGAGCGCGCTCAACGCTTCGACCAATTGCACGCCGGCGCCGAGCAAGGCGCCCAACTGGCGGGTCATCAGGGCCAGTTCAGTCGGCGGAATCCGCCGGCGGAACATCGGCATCAGCGAGCGCAGCGAGGGGCCGCCGGCGCGGGCGCGGCCGGCGTCTTCGGCGAGGTCGGTGGGAAAGACGCCGAGTTCGCGCAGTTTGCCGCGCGCGGCGCGGGCGCTGTCGGCGTCAATCACGCCGGCCACCGAACGGCCATTGGGGGCCAGGCCGCGATAGGCGAAAACGGGCATCAGCGCAAACCACCCATGGCCTGAGCGCGCGGCGTCACTCGATATCTTCGTGAGTCACGCGCAACAGCTCTTCGATCGTGGTCAGGCCGGCCATGACGCGCTCGGCGCCGTCCTGACGCAACAGTTTCATGCCCTTGGCGGTGCAGGCGCGCCGGATCATCGAGCCGTCCGCCTTCTGCATCACCAGGGCGCGGATTTCATCGTCCATCACCATCAGTTCGGTAATCGCGGCGCGGCCGCGATAGCCGGTATTGCGGCAGGCGCGGCATCCGCCGGCCTTGTACAACTGATGATCAAGGCGCACGCCAGCCATCCCGATGCGCGTCAGTTCGAGCTCGGTGGGGGTATAGGGCTGGCGGCAGTTCTGGCAGAGCATCCGCATCAGCCGCTGCGCCAGCACCGCCAGCACCGACGACGAAACCAGGAACGGCTCGATACCCATATCGACCAGCCGGGTGAGCGCGCCGAAGGAATCGTTGGTGTGCAGGGTCGAGTACACCAGATGGCCGGTGAGGGCGGCCTGAATCGCGATTTCGGCGGTCTCGCCGTCGCGGATTTCGCCGACCATGATCACGTCGGGATCCTGGCGCAAAATCGAGCGCAGGCCGCTGGCGAAGGTCAGCTCGATTTTCGGATTCACCTGCATCTGGCCGACGCCGCGCAACTGGTATTCGATCGGATCCTCGATCGTGATGATGTTTTTTTCGGGCGAATTGATCCGGCTCAGGCAGGCGTAAAGCGTGGTCGATTTGCCCGAACCAGTCGGGCCGGTGGCCAAAATGATGCCGTGGCTCTGGCGGATCAGCCGGTCGATCTTTTGCAGGTTGTCGCCCGAAAAGCCCAGCCGGTCGAGTTCGATATCGACCAGCGCCTGGGCCCGATCGAGCAGGCGCATCACGATTCGTTCGCCAAAGGCGGTCGGGATGGACGAGACGCGGATGTCGATATCGCGGCCGGCGATGCGCAGCCGGATACGGCCGTCCTGCGGCAGCCGTTTTTCGGCGATATTGAGGCTCGACATCACCTTGATTCGCGAGGCGATCGCGGCGTGGAAGCGCTTGGGCGGCGAGAGCACGTCGTAGAGCATCCCGTCCACGCGGAAACGCACGACCAGGTCGCTTTCGAAGACTTCGACGTGAATATCGCTGGCGCGGTCCTTGACCGCCTGCGACAGCAGTCCGTTGACCAGCTTGATAATCGGCGCGGCGTCGTCGGCCTCAAGCAGGTCGCGCGGTTCGGAGGCGAGTTCGCTCGCCACCGAGTTCAGCCCCTCTTCGTCGAGGTCGATCATCAGGTCGTGGGCGGTGGTGGTCGCGGCCTGATCGTAGGCGCGGTGGATCGCTTCGGTCAGCACCTCGGCGGGCGCGACCACCGCCTGAATCGGCTTGCCGAAGAGCACATGCAGATCGTCGAGCGGCTCGTAATTGGCCGGATCGACGATCGCGACGGTCACGGAGCCATTCTCGGCGCCGAGCGGTAAAAGCCGGTTTTTCTTGGCGTAATTGATCGGCACCCGCGCGACCAGCTCATTGTCGAGCGTGGCCGGATCGATATGCGCCTGAAACGGCATGCCGTATTCCTGGGCGAGCGCGCGGGCGAGGCGCTGCGGCTCGATCGCGCCCATATCGACCAGCACATCGGCCAGTTCCTGGCCGGGCTTTTTGCGCTGGCGCGCTTTTTCGATGTCCTGTTGGGAGACCCACGAACGGTCGAGCAGGATCGTCTCGAAAGATTTACGCGCGGTCGCCATCAATCGGTCCCGATTGCGCCAGGCGCGCTTCGCGGCGCGCGGCGAACAATTCCATCCACCGGCGAACCACGAAACCAGCTAAATCCGAGTCGTCGCATACTTGGCAATACTTCGCTCGCGCATGGCATATTCTAGCTAGTATTTGGTAAGCGGGGAAGCTGTGGCGCCGGACCCCGGCGGCCCGGTGATGCCAGGTCCGAGCCCGTTGAGGCTGGGGCCCAGCCCGTAGCTGAAGCCGGCGCCCTGCTTGGCCGGCATCGTATGCACCGCTTCGTTCCACGAGACGAGCTTGCCATGGACGAACTTCAAATCGAGAAATTTGCTTTCGTCGCCCGGTTTCGTGGACGTATAGAAGA
>DAHZDR010000190.1 GCA_027403435.1 Deltaproteobacteria bacterium | reverse complement strand
AAGCGGATTTCCGGCAGATATAGCTGTTACGAAGGCGGCAGCATCGTCGAGGAAGGCGATTGGCGCGTCGCCCGCGTTGACTGAGCCGCGCGGACTACGCCCGGCGGGTGTCGGCGTCGGACGCTATAAGTTCAGTCAGGTCGTTGCGCAATCCCGCCGGGCGCGCCTGGAGACGGCGGCGCGGCGGGGGGGTTGGACATTCGGCGCGACCCTTTTGTAATATCGCCGCGCCAGATGGGAAGTTTGCGAAGTTTCCGGAGATTGCGCGGCGGCCGCGGGCGCCCGGCTCATCCACGGACTCAATTGCTGATTTTATCCGCGCGATCCCGTACGCGGATCGTCGCGGGCGACCGCCCTCTGCGCTAGTTTGATTCAAGGAGGACGTCGTGAAGCCATGATTGTTGGGGTTCCGAAAGAGCTGTATCCAGGCGAACGGCGCGTGGCGCTGGCGCCCGCCGTCGTGCCCACTTTTGTGAAGGCCGGGTGTGAGGTGCTGATTGAAGCCGGCGCCGGCGTGGCGGCCGGCTTTCTTGACGCGGCCTATGCCGATAAAGGCGCCAAAATCGTTCCCGGCCGCGCCGAACTCTTCCAGACCGCGGAACTGATCGTTCAGGTGCTGTGCCACGGCGCCAACGATAAAAACGGCGCCGCCGATCTCGCCCTGCTCCGCCCCGGCCAGATTCTGATCGGCTTCATGCGCCCGCTGGGCTCGCCGGAAACCCTGAACCAAATCGCCGCCACCGGCGCGCTTTCGTTCGCCGTCGAGCTGATGCCGCGGATCACGCGCAGCCAGAGCATGGACGCGCTCTCCGCGATGGCCACCGTATGCGGCTACAAGGCCATCATCATCGCCGCCGATTTGCTGCCGCGGTTCTTCCCGATGCTGACGACGGCGGCCGGCACGATTACGCCCGCCCGCGTGCTGGTGCTGGGCGCGGGCGTCGCCGGACTACAGGCGATCGCGACCGCGCGCCGGCTCGGCGCGGTGGTCTCCGGCTACGACGTGCGGCCCGCCGCCAAGGAGCAAATCAAGAGCGTCGGCGGCCGGGTCGTCGAACTGCCGCTCGAAGTCAAAGACGCCGAGGACGCGCGCGGTTACGCGCAGGCTCAGGACGAATCCTTCTATCGCCGCCAGCGCGAGGTGCTGGGCCGTGTGGTCAGCGAAAGCGACGTGGTGATTTCCACCGCGGTCGTGCCCGGCAAGCGCGCCCCGATCCTCATCACGGCCGCGATGGTCGCGGCGATGGCGCCGGGATCGGTGATCGTCGATTTGGCCGCGGAACGCGGCGGCAACTGCGAACTGACCCATCCCAACGAAACCGCAATCGAGCATGGCGTGACGATCGTCGGCGCGTCCAACCTGGCCAGCAGCGTCCCCTATCACGCGAGCCAGATGTACGCGCGCAATTTGGCGGCCTATATCCCGCATCTGCTCAAGGACGGCAAGCTGCATCTGGATCCCGAGGACCAGATTGCCGGCGATACGCTCGTGACGCGGGGCGGAGAGATCGTTCACAAGCTGGTGCGAGACGCCCTGGCGTCATCGGCGGAGCCGGCCCGGAAAGACAACCAGTGAAGCCATGCGGAGCGAACGGCGTCTCAACCAGCCCGTTCCCGCCCTCCGCGCAACCGAAACTAGCCCAAGGAGCAATACGTGCCGACCGGTTTCATCACCAACCTGTACGTTTTCGTGCTGGCGGGATTCGTCGGATTTGAAGTAATCCGACGGGTCTCGCCGCTGCTGCATACGCCGTTGATGGCGCTGACCAATGCGCTCGACGCGATCGTGGTGGTCGCCGCGATTATCATTGCCGGCCGCCAGGGAACCGCGTTATCCGCCACTCTCGGCGCAATCGCGGTGGCGGCGGCGTTCAGCAACATGGTCGGCGGATTCCTGATCACCGACCGGATGGTGCGAATGTTCAAACTGAGCGGACGCGAAAGGAAACAGCCGTGACCACAGCTCAATACCTGCCGGACTTCGTCTATATCGCGGCGATTGCGCTGTTCATCCTGTCGCTCCGGTGGCTCAGCTCGCCCGCGACGGCCCGCCGCGGCGTGCTGGCCGGGGAAATCGGCGCGGCGCTCGCCGTCGTCACCACCCTCTTCAATCCCGAACTGGTGCAGTTCAAGTGGATCATAATTGCCCTGGCCGGTGGCGCCGCAATCGGCATCCCGCTGGGAATGGTGCCGATGACGGCGGTGCCGCAGCGGACCGCGATGAGCCACGCGTTCGGCGCGCTGGCGGCCGCGCTGATCGGAATTTCCGAGTACTACATGCGGCTTCCGAACATCAACAAGTTCGAGATGACGGAGATCGCGCTCGAGGTGATTATCGGATCGCTGAGCTTCACCGGCAGCCTGATCGCGGCCGGCAAGCTGCAGGAGCTACTGCCGCAGCGGCCGATCGTTTACCGGGGACAGAATTACGTCAGCCTTTCGGTGCTGGCCGGCGCCGTCGTGCTCGCCCTGATTCTCATCCTCAATCCGAGCCATACCGCCCTTTTCCTGCTCATGGTGATCATCTCGCTGGTATTCGGCTTTCTGCTGGTCATGCCGATCGGCGGCGCCGACATGCCGACCGTCATCTCGCTGCTCAACTCCTACGTCGGCTTCACCGCCGCGCTGCTCGGCTTCGTGCTCAACACCAAGGTGCTGGTAGTGGCGGGCGCGCTCGACGGCGCATCGGGTTTCATTCTTTCGGTGATCATGTGCCGCGCGATGAACCGGTCGTTTACGAACGTGATGTTCGGGGCGTTCGGCCAACTCCAGACCGCGGCCGCGGGAACGGTGGAAGACCGCGCCGTGCGCACCGCGACGCCCGAGGACGCCGCCGCGATTCTCGAGGCCGCCAACTACGTGATGATCGTGCCGGGTTACGGCATGGCGGTCGCGCAGGCGCAGCACAAGGTGCGCGAATTTTACGACGCCCTCACCAAGCGCGGCATCACCGTCAAGTTCGCGATCCATCCGGTGGCGGGCCGGATGCCCGGCCACATGAACGTGCTGCTGGCCGAGGCCGACGTGCCTTACGACAAGCTGATCGAGATGGAAGACGCCAACACCGAGTTTTCGCAGGTCGATGTGGCCTTGGTGATCGGCGCCAACGACGTCACCAATCCGGCGGCGCGCACCGACAAGAGCAGTCCGATCTACGGCATGCCGATTCTGGAAGTCGAAAAGGCGCGCACGGTGATGGTGATCAAGCGCGGCATGAGTCCGGGCTTCGCCGGAATCGACAACCAGCTCTACTATCTGGACAAGACCCTGATGCTGTTCGGCGACGCCAAGGGCTTCGTCGGCAGTATCGTGCGCGAACTGACCGGCGGCGGCGGCCATTGAAGACGCCGCCGCACGCGCTGCGCGGTCAGACCACGGCGCGCTGATTTCAGGCGCGGATGCGACCGGAGGCGCGGCTCCGGTCGCGTTATTTCGTCCGTGGGAGCGGTAATCAGGCCGCGGGCGGCACGATCGCGATTTTCCCGCCGACCGCGTTGCTCTCCATCAGGTCCTGCGCCGCGCCCAAATCCTTCAGCGCCATCA
>DAHZDR010000282.1 GCA_027403435.1 Deltaproteobacteria bacterium | reverse complement strand
CTCCGCTATCAGCTCAAGTTCCCCGGCGGTGAAATCTGAATTTTTCACGTTTTTCGGCCCCGCTGGCCAGTGGCGTTCCGTGGCGCTTGGGAAAGCCATACCAGCGGCGAATAGGCCAATGGATTATTAGGCGCGCGACTCGGGCAAGTCAAAGCTGGAAACGCGGCGGAAAGCGCCATCGTAAAATATTCGGCGGATACGCTTTCAAACCGCGTCCTTGCTATTCATTAGTCGCCAGAATTGAGAAGTAAAGTATAATAGTCATTTCTAGCCTCTAATTATCCATCCTCGTGTGCTTAATAGGTCCTCCAATCGCGCATGCGCCGCCCGCCGCGCGACGCTCCGGCGCGTCCGCCCGCCGGCCGCCGCGGGCTCCAGGCCGGACCGCGCCGCCACATACGCGATTGACATCCAATTTGCGCAAAGGCTAATTCGGTTTCGTGGCGATCGATCAGACCGACGAGCGGATGCCGCCGTGGCTGCTATGGCGGCGGCTCGGCGCGCTCGATATCTTCAGCCGCTTCAGCGACGGGCAGCGCGACGCGTTCCTCAAGGTTTACGAGCGCGATCCGGCGCTCCGCACGCGCGAATTCAAGACCGGCGAGTTTATCTGCCGCAAGGGCGAGTACGAGCTCGACCTTTGCTGCATCCTGAGCGGCAGCGTCGATTTGCGCGACGACGCCGGACCCGAGGAGGCGCATTTCGTCGCCACGCTTGAAGCCGGCCAGCAGTTTGGCGAACTCGGCGCGATCGGCGGATTGCCGCGCACCGTGGATGTCGTGGCGCGCGAGGACACCCAAATCTTCTACGTGCCGCGCCATGCGCTGAAACACCTCGAAATCAACCAGCACGCGCGGGAGACGCTGGCGAGCCGCTACCGGGAGCGCGCGGTCAGGATCGCGGCGGTCGAGAACGAATTGTTTCGCGGCGTGCCGATGGCGAGTATCGACGAGTTGGCGCCGAAATGCGAAATCCTGCGCCACGACCTGCGCGGCGTCCCGATCGTCACGCAGGGCGAGCCGGGCGACGCGCTCTACATCGTCCGCGACGGCTTCGTGCAGGTGGCGCGCGAGCGCGAGGACGGCACGCATCGCGTGCTGGCCTATCTGCGCGCGGGCGAATATTTCGGCGAAATGGCGCTGTTCGAAACCGGGACGCGCTGGGCGAGCGTGCTGACGGCCGGCAAATGCGAGCTGATCAAAATCCCGCGCGAGGATTTCCTGGAATTGTGCCGGCGCTATCCGCAGGTCGAAGAGAGCGCGCGCAAGGCGATCGAACGCCGGCGCGAACAGGAGCGCGGCGTCACGCCGGAAATTTCCGAGCTGCTCGAGCGCAGCGGCCAACTCGGCGTGATTCAGGCCGACGCGCTGCTGGTGATGGACCTCGACCTGTGCATCAACTGCGACAACTGCGTCAAGGCGTGCGAGGCGCTGCACGGCCGCAGCCGCCTGATCCGCAACGGCATCAAACTCGGCCATTACCTGGCGCCGGGCGCCTGCCGCCATTGCGACGATCCGAAGTGCATGAACAGTTGTCCGACCGGCGCGATCAAACGGCGGCCCGAGGGCGAAATCTATTTCCAGTACGATATGTGCAGCGGCTGCGGCAACTGCGCGATCGCCTGCCCCTACGACAATATCGCGATGATCGACGCGCCGACTTTCGATCGCGCGCAGGCGCGCAAGTCGCGGATGATGAAAGCCGCGAATTTTTTCCGTCCGTTTCCCGCCGCCGCGCATGATATCGGCGAACCCGGCCTGTGGGCGCGGCTGTTCGGCGCCGGCCGGCGCGCCGGCGCCAAACGCCAGCCGGTTGCGATCCCCGGCGCGGGCGAGCATACGCCGCCCGCCTTTCCCATCAAGTGCGACCTTTGCGACGGGCTGCCGTTCATGGGCTGCGTGCACAACTGTCCGACCGGCGCCGCGATCAGAATCGATCCCGCCAGGCTCTTCGAGGAGACCGGCGCGATCAGCGCGGGGTCGCGCGTGCGCAAGGCGCGCGGCGGCAGCGACTAGGCCGCGGCCGATGCGAGTGGCGTGAACGAGAGGATTGGCGAGGCCGCCGACCGGCGCCATACGGCCCCGGTCGCCTCGGTGACGCTGTGGGCCGCAATCTGCGCGACGGCGCTGGCGGCGATTCACGCGCTGACGCCCGGCGTGGGTCCGCGGCTCGGCTCCTATCGCACCGGCCTGATGACGCTCGGCGTCTTTCTGTTGGCCGCGGCGTACAGCGCGCGTAAACGCGCCCCGTGGCTGTCCGTGCGATGGCTGCGGGCGGCGGCCCGCCTGCCGCGGGCGGTTGCGGCGCGGATCGTCACGTTTGACCGGCTCGAGACCTGGCGCACGCTGCATGTGACGCTGGGCGTCTTCGCGCTGTTGCCCCTGTGGTGGCACGCCGACGCCGGTCCGGCGACGCCGCTCGAACGTTTAATCCTGACGCTCGTCTTGCTGATCGTGGCGAGCGGCCTGTTCGGCACGCTTATCCATGATCTGCTGCCGCGCGCGATGCGCCGGCGGCCGGATTACGAAGTGCGGCGCGAAGACGTCGAAACCGCGCTCCATCAAATCTATGTTGAGGCCGAGGAGGCGATTCTGGGTCATTCGGAACAGCTGGTGCGGCTTTATCTCGAGCAGGTCCGGCCGCTGCTGACCGGCACGCGTCCGGGGACACGGCTGTTGTTCGCGACCCTCACCGGAGGCGACCCCGCCGCGTCCGCCTGCGGCCGCGCGCGGCGCGCCGCGCGCGGTTTGGTTGACGAGGAACGTCCACTGTTCGACCATCTGGCGGATCTCGCGGCGACCAAGATTCGCCTCGAACTTAACCGTTTCAATTTGCGGCTGAGCGCGGGCTGGATGGTCTTGCATCTCGCGCTAGTCGTGATTCTGGGCGTCGCCGTCGCCTTTCATATCGCCGGCGCGCTCTATTACGCGGGCCTCTGATGCGCCGGGCCGCTTTCATCGCCGGCGCGATCGTCATTGCTTTCATCGCCACGACGCTCGCGACGCATCGCGGCTACGAACCGGCCCCGTTGCTCGCCGCCCATCAGCGCCTCGCCGATGGCTGCGCCTCCTGCCATCAGCCGTGGCGCGGTCCGCAAAACCAGCGATGTATCGCGTGCCACGGTTCGCTCGACGACGTTAATCCGCACGGCGGCCTCGACGTGACCTCGACGATCGACGGCCTGATCGCCGGCCGCGCGCTGTTCGTCGCCGCCGATAACGATTTGACCTGCCGCAGTTGCCATCGCGAGCATCAGGGCGCGCGCGTCGATCTCAATGCGACGGCGAGCTTCGCCTGTCAGTGGTGCCACAAGCATCCGTCGATCGCGGCGGTGCCCGAGCATGTCGCGAATTTCATGGAGCGTCATGAGGTGGCCAGCCACGCTTTTAGCCAGCCGTTCAACCATCACGAGCACAAACTACTAATCGAATCGCGCTATCCGGCCATTGCGGGCGGATTCCGCTGCGTATCCTGCCATCTGGTCGCGCCGGTCAAGCCGCCCGCGGCCGAGCGGATGAGCCTGAAGTGGAGCGGCTGCGCCGGCGCCGGATGCCATCTTGCGCCGCAGGACTCATTTATCCAGTTGCCGGCCGCGGTCGGCGCGGCGCCGGCGACGATCGC
>DAHZDR010000256.1 GCA_027403435.1 Deltaproteobacteria bacterium | reverse complement strand
GATCTGGCTCGCGCCGGCGGCCTTTGCGATTTCGAGAATTTCCGCCACATCGCCCAGCAGCACGCTCCGGTCGCCCTGGAAAATTACGGTCTTCACGTCCACCCGGCCGAGCGCGTCGCTGAGCGCCCCCTGCAAGTCGTTCTCCGGCACGTCCTTGGAGTTGACGAACAACTCGTGATTGGCGGTGTAGGTCACGATCACGCCCTTGTTCTCGGGCGAAGTGTTTTGCGCCAGCGGCAGATTGACCTGGGTGGCCGATTCGACCGCGACCGAAGTCGTCACCATAAAGATGATCAGCAGCACCAGAAAGATATCGGTGAGCGGCGTGATGTTGATTTCCCAGAACATCCCGCCGCCGCCCGGCGGCGCGCTAATTGCCATGATTGCTCTGGCCCTTCAATGCGGCGTCGATCAGGCGCGCGGCGCAGATATGAATCGTCGCGTTGATCCGTTCGATTTTCTGCGAAAAATAGTTATAGAAAATGACCGCGATAATCGCGACGGCGAGTCCCATCGCGGTCGAAATCAGCGCCTCCGAAATGCCCGCGGCGACCACCGAAAAGCCGCCCGTGCCCATGATCGCCATCGACTGGAACGCCGCCAGGATGCCGACCACCGTGCCGAACAGGCCGATAAACGGCGCCGACGCGCCGGAGGTCGCCAGCACCCAAATCAAGCCGCGCAATTGCCACAGCTCGGCGAACCGGCGCTCCTCGTCCACTCCCTCAAGGCGGGCGCGGTCGGCCACGGCCGCCTCCGCGACCAGCTCGTGGAAAATCCGCTCGCCGGCGCTGCGCGGATTCTTCACCCGCGCCAGCGCTTCATCGAACTTGCCCTGGCTGAGCGGGCCGATCAGGCCGTCGGCGGTCCGCGTGGCGCGCGCGTCAACTCCCCACAGCGACCATACGCGCTCGATAATGACGGTCACGCATACGACCGAAATCAGCAGCAGCGGGTAGGTGGCGTACCAGCCCTGCATGATCATCGCGATAATGCTGAATTGCGTCTGCATTCCCAATCGTCCCCGGAACCAAAAGATCCCGCCGCGGGCGCGGCCCGCTTCAGGCTTGCTCAAATGCTACGGTAGCGGAGCCGCTGTCAAGAGGGGATTTCGGCGCGCCGCCGGTCAAATCGGGATAAACCGCGGCGTGCGCGGACTAATCCGGATCCGGCCGGGCGCCGCATTCGGCGATCGTTCGGAGCGGGTCAAAATTATGCCCGGCGCCGCTCCAGTCGCGATATGATCGTTGCGGCCCGCGACGCGAACGTCATGCCGAGGGGGATGCGCGGTCCCGGCCAATGCCTTGACTTTGGAGGGCGGTCGGGTTTATCCAAAGCTGATACATTCGCGCGCGGCGGGCGCGACGCGGCGCGATTTTCGCCCCTTCCAGCGCGGTTGCCGCAAGCGGGAAACGCGCCCAAGGCGGCGGATGGCGCGATAAGCGTTGCGGCTGGTCGATTCGGCGGCGCGCGAAAAAATGTCGAATAAGTAAAAAAAGGAAGCGTTCACGATGGCATTACTTGAAGGAAAAGTCGCGGTGGTCACCGGCGCCGGCCGCGGAATCGGCCGCGAAGAGGCGCTGCTGATGGCGAAGCAGGGCGCCAAGGTGGTCGTCAACGATCTCGGCGGCCATTTCGACGGCACTGGCCAGTCCCGTTCGCCGGCCGAAGACGTGGTCAAGGAGATTCGCGCGGCGGGCGGCGAAGCGGTCGCCAATTTCGAGAGCGTTTCCGATTTCAAGTCCGCCAAGCGGATTATCGAATGCGCGATCGACAATTTCGGCAAGCTCAGTATCGTCGTCAACAACGCCGGAATCCTGCGCGACCGCATGATCTTCAATATGAGCGAAGAGGATTTCGACGCGGTGCTGGCGGTCCATCTGAAGGGCACGTTCAACCTTGCGCGGCATGCGTCGTCGTACTGGCGCGAGCAGCATAAGAACGGCAATCTGCTGAACGGCCGCCTGATCAACACCAGTTCGGACTCGGGTTTGCTCGGCAACGCCGGCCAAGCCAATTACGGGACGGCCAAGGCCGCGGTGGCGACGTTCGCGATTATCGTGGACCGCGAAATGGCGCGTTACGGCGTGACCGCCAACGCGATCGCGCCGGTTGCGCGAACCCGCCTGACGATCGACGCGACGCCACAGACCGCCGCAACGATGCCCACGCCCAAAACCGGCGAAGTGGACAAATTCAGCCCGGCGCATGTCGCGCCGCTGGTCGCATGGCTGGGCAGCGACGACGCCAAAGACGTTCATGGCGAAGTCTTCCGTGTTGGGTTGGGCACGGTATGGCTGATGAAAGGTTGGCATAGCGCCGCCAAGGTTACGCAGTCCGGACCGCTCAAGTTCTGGGATCCGGCCGAGTTGGGCGCGAAGATCAAAGAGCAGTTGGCCAGCGGCGTCACCAAAAAAGAAGGTCTTGCGGACGTGCTGACCGGCAGAGTCTGAGCGCCGGTGAGCGTCGCTTCCAACCATGGCGAAAGCGCGGCCACTGGCGGGCCGCGCTTTCGTTCGATCCTGCTGATTTGCGCGGCGAACACCGCTCGCAGCGTGATGGCGGAGCATCTGCTGGCGCGCGAGCTAGACCGGCGCGGCGGGGCGCATCAGGTGCGTCTGCGCTCGGCCGGAATCGCCCCGTATGCGCGTGACGGCGCGCTGATTTCGCTCGACACGCGGATGGCGTTGCGGGACATCGGCATCGATTTGGGCGAAGCGGCGACCTCGACCGACCTCAAGCGCCATCCGGAACTGCTGGCCGAGGCTGACCTGGTAATTGCGATGACCGCGCGGCAGGCGGGGGAATTGCGCGAGCGTTTCGCGGTCAGCGACGCCCACGCGGTGCATACGCTGCGTGAATTTGCCGGCGAAGCGGGCGATATTGAGGATCCGTTCGAGCAGGGCGAGGTGGCGTTCGCGCAATGCCGGCGCGAGCTTGAACGGCTGATGCCGCGCGTGGTCGAGCGGCTGTTCGCGAACGATTGATTCCGGTCGAAAGGGCCGCACGATGGAATTCGCCAATCCCACCGACGCTGAAATCCGCGGGATTCTCTCGCGTCCGGCCACCGTCGCGGTGGTCGGATGCTCGGCGAATCCGGCGCGCGACAGTCTCAAAATTGCGCGGCTATGGCGCGACAAAGGCTATCGTGTGATTCCGGTCAACCCGGAGCTGAAACCGGACGCCCTGATCGCGGCGCTGGGCGAACGATGCTATCCAAGCCTGTCGGCGCTTCCCGAGCCGGTCGAAATTGTCGATGTGTTCCGGCGCTCGGAGTTCGTCGCTGAAATCGCCCGCGAGGCGATCGCCAAGGGCGCGCGGGTGCTCTGGTGCCAGTTGGGAGTAATCGATCTGGCGGCGGCGCGGCAGGCGCGCGCGGCCGGCCTGACGGTCGTGATGGACCGATGCCCGGCGATCGAATATCGCCGCCTGTTTTGAACTGGCGGCGCCCCGGCGGCGGGGAACTTCAGTCCGCGGCCGGACGCATTCGCAACGGCGCTCCGGCGGAGCGCCAGTCATGAAGGCGCGGCGCTGGCGCACGCTCAACAGCGAACGCGTTTACGAAACGCCGATTTTCGACCTCCATCGCCGCCGCTCGGCCCATCCGCGGCGCGGCGAACGCGATTTTTTCGTTATCGATCCGGCGGATTGGGTCAATATTATTCCGCTCACGCCCAAGCGCGAAGTGATCATGGTGCGCCAGTATCGCCACGGAATCGGCGCCTTTACGCTGGAGATTCCGGGCGGCATGATCGACCCCGAGGATCCGACGCCGGGGGCGGCCGGACGGCGCGAGATGATCGAGGAGTGCGGTTACGATTCGGAGGATATCCTGCCGCTCGGCCGGGTCCATCCGAATCCCGCGATTCAGGCTAATTTCTGTTACTCTTTTTTGGCCCGCAACGTGCGTAAAATCGCGGCGCCGCACGCGAATCCCGGCGGTTCCGAAGAGACCGAGGTGGTGGTCGTGCCGCGCGAAAGCATCCGGAGCCTGATCGCGTCGGGCAAAATCACCCATGCGCTGGTGATCGCCGCGTTTTCCTTTCTTGACGTTTACAATCCGCCGCCCAAGCCGCGCCGTCGGCGCTGATTATCCCGCCATTCCCGGGCGTCAATGCGGCCGCGACGGCCAGGCGTCCGCGGCCGGACCGCCGTAGCGG
>DAHZDR010000185.1 GCA_027403435.1 Deltaproteobacteria bacterium | reverse complement strand
CGCGCGCCATCGCCGCCGGTTGCGCCCGTCGCGGGGCGACCTTGGCGGCTGGCGCGGCCTTGCGCGTCATGCGGGCGGCGGCCTTGCTCCCGGACGCCAGCTTTTTTACCGCCGGTTTTTTCGCCGCGAGCTTTTTCGCCGTCGGCCGCTTGATCGCCGGTTTTTTGGCGACGGCTTGCGCCGGCTTTGTCGCGCCTCGCCTAACGATTTTTTTGGCCATGCATGATCGTCCTTTTCTTGAGGCGCCAGGCTCCGCGCCGATCGATTCCGGCCAGCGCCCGTCCGTTATCTCGCCGCCAGCGTTTCATTTATCAGGACCGGCGTTGGTTACAACAGTCGGCTTGGGTCAAAGCCCGGCGTCGCGCTGCGCCTGGGGTCGTAGCGGCGGGGTTGCGGGGAAAATTGCCGCGGCGGCTTAAAATCGCCTTGTTGAGCCGGCGCCGCGCTGCTAAGATGACGGTTTCGCTCCTTGCTCTTCGAAGTGGAGGGCTGGAAACCGAAAGGAGGACGGCGCTTGCGGCGCTACGAGACGATTTTTATTCTTCGTCCGGATCTGGGCGAAATCGCGCATAAAGATGCGATCCAGCGCTTTGCTGGAATTGTCGCGAACACCGGCGGCGACTTGGTCGAAACCGACGAATGGGGCTCGCGCGAACTGGCCTATTATATCAAAGGCGAGCGGCGCGGCTATTACGTGCGCTTCGACTATGGCGGCGCCGGCGCCACGATGAACGAGCTCGAGCGCAATCTTAAGCTCTCCGATGGCGTTTTGCGCTATCTTTCGGTGCTGGTTGACGATTCGGCCGACATGGCCGCGGTGCGCGCGGAAGTCGAAGCGCGCCATCGCCGCGCGGCCGAAGCCCGCGCCGCCGCCGAAGCTCGCACGGCGGCGTTGGCGGCCGAGCGCGCCGCCGCCGCCGAGGCGCAGGCCGTTGCGGCGGCTGCCGCGGCGCCAGCCGTCACTGAAGCGGCGGTCACCACCGCGGCGCCGGATTCCGGCGCGGCTGAAGCGTCTGACGCGGCCGCCGCTGACGACTCCCAGCCGGACGGTGGCAGTCAGGGTTGAGCTATGCGGCCGGCTGACGAATCCGCCGGCGTTGCGGGTGACGCCCGTCGGCACGCCGGTCGCGCGGATGGTCGTGGAATGCGGCGAACGTCCCGGCGAATTACCGCTTGCGGTGGTGATAACGGGCGAAAACGCGCGTACGCTCGCATCGACGCTCAAAACCGGACAGGCCGTGACCGTGCGCGGGATGTTGCGCGCGCTGGGCGGAAGCCTGCGTCCGAAGGACTCGGCCGCGCGCCTTTTCGAAGTTGTGGCGGACGAAGTTTCCCTCGGCTGAGGCTGGCGCCGATCGGCCAATAATTGGACAGCGACGCCGGTCTGGAACACGCCGTCGGCGCGTCGCGAAGAGAAGCTATCAGGAAGCGAATCATGGCTGACGAACACAAATTCCACTCGGGCGCTTCGGGGTCCGAAGCACATGAGCCCGCGCGTGGCGGCGGCGGCGGACGCCCGCCGCGTGGCGAAGGGGATCGCGGCGGCGAGGGCGGCGGCGAAAGCCGTGGCGGCGGACGCGGTGGCCGGCGCCGTCCGGGCGGCGGTCGGCGCAAGGTTTGCCGTTTCTGCGCCGACAAATCGCTCGCGGTCGATTACAAAGACGTGCGCACGCTTCAGAGTTTTATCACCGAAGGCGGCAAAATCGTTCCCAGCCGCACTTCTGGCAACTGCGCCAAGCATCAGCGCCAACTGGCGGTGGCGATCAAGCGGGCGCGGATCATCGCGTTGCTGCCGTTTTCCACGCTCGGAGCCTAGAGCCGCCATCGTGTTCCGCCGCGATCTTATCGGAACCCTGCGCGCCGCGATCGCGGCGGCGGTGATGTTCCTGGCCGGGGGGATGCTGCCGGTGGTGGGGAGCCTGGCGATGCTGCTGTCGCCGACTCCGGTGCTGGTGTACGTCGCCGGCCAGTCGCGGATGGCGTTGCGGACGGCGGTCGTGGCGGCGGTGGCGGCGGGATTGATCGTCGTGGGGGCCGGTCCGACCGCGATCGGACCGACGGCGGCGGGCTTCTACCTGATGACCTTCGGCCTTGCGACGGTGGTGATGGCGGCGATGCTCGAACGGCGCCAATCGTTCGAAATGATCGTGCTGGTAACCACTTTGGTGATGTTGGCGGCGGGCATGGCGGCGCTGCTGGCGACCGTCGGTTCACCCGCCGTGATGGCGGACGCGATGCGCGCCGATATGCTTGCCGCGATGGCGCGCGGCCAGAAATTTTACAAGGCGATTGGCTTGGAATCAGGGGTTTCGATCGAAACCCGCACGATGATCGTCGATGGCACGCTGCGGCTGGCGCCGGCGCTGGCGGCGCTTTCGGCGGCGACGATGGCGTTGCTCAACCTGACGGTGGTGTGGCGCTACACCGGCCGCGAACGGCGGATCGGTTACGTTCTGTTCGGCGACCTGGCGCGATGGTCAACGCCTGATTGGCTGATTTGGGTCTTACTGGTGGCCGGGTTCGGCCTGTTTATGCCGATACCCGAGCTGAGCACGATCGCGCTGGACCTGTTTGTCTGCGTGGCGGCGGTCTATTTTTGCCAGGGCCTCGCGATAATGGCGTTTTATTTCAAGGTGTTGGCGATGCCGACGCTGGCGCGCGGCCTGATTTATTTCGTCACCATGCTGCAGCCGGTGCTCGCCACGCTGGTCTGCGCGGTTGGCGTGTTCGATTTGTGGATTGATTTCCGGCGGCTCAAGCCGCCCAGCCGCGAGGCCCGTAACCTCGGCGATTACCTGTGAGCCGGGCTGGATAAGGCAGGCGAAGCTATGAACGTGCAAGTGATCCTTAACGAAGAGGTTCAAAACCTGGGCGGTCCGGGTGACGTGGTCAAGGTGCGCGCCGGTTATGCGCGCAATTATCTGCTGCCACGCAAGCTCGCGATCGAGGCGAATCCGAAAAATATGCGCGCCTTTGAGCACGCCAAAGCGCTTGCGCTGCGCAAGCGCGAGACGCTCAAGCAGGCGTCGATAGGCGTCAAGGCGCGACTGGAGGCGCTCACGCTCGAACTTGCGGCGCGCGCCGGCGAAGAGGGCAAACTTTTCGGCTCCGTCACCAATATCGACCTCGAACGGGCGCTGCGCGAAAAGGGCGTCGATATCGAACGGCGCCGCATCGTGCTGGCGGAGCCGATCAAACAACTGGGCGAATACTCGGTTGCGGTGAAGCTGGGCGGCGACGTCGAAGCCCGGCTCAAATTCGTGGTTGTCGCGGCCGGCGAGTAAGGATTGAAGGGAACCGCAATGATGAAGCTCTATGACTTCCTGCCCTGTCCCTTCGGCCAGAAAGTGCGGATTGTGCTTGCCGAAAAAGGCCTGTCCTACGAGTTCGTGCAAATCGATTTGGCCGCCGGCGACCAGCGCAAGCCCGATTTTCTGCGGCTCAATCCGTTCGGGCGCGTGCCGGTCCTGGTTGACGAGGACATCACCGTTTACGATTCGACGATTATCGCCGAATACCTTGAGGACGAATATCCGGAGCCGCCGCTGCTGCCGGCGATTGGTTCGAGCGCCCTGCGCGCCCGCGCCCGCACCTGGGAGGACTTTGCCGACACTTCATTTACGCCGCAAGTCGGGCAATTGATGGGCGAGATGGCGAAGCCGGAGAGCGACCGCGATGCGGCGCGTTTGCAGCGTTATCATCGTTCGATTGAGCAGGTGCTGAACTTTCTCAATCACGAACTGCAAAAGCAGGAATTTCTCGCCATCCAATTCTCGGTCGCCGATATCGCCTTTGTGCCGCGGGTGCTGGTGTTGCGCGATCTTGGCATCGAACCGGGCCATAACCGGCCCAGTGTCGAGGCGTGGATGAGGCGATTGCTGGACCGGCCGAGTATCCAGAGCCTTGAAGGCGTGACGATCGAGCCGCTGGCGGGGATCTGAGCCGGCCGCCGCTCAATTCCGGCGCCGAAAAAAAATGCGCCGTCCGGAATCCGGACGGCGCGGGAAACCGCGCCACGCTGGCCGCGGATACGCGGATGGCGTGTTCAAATTACGCGATCCGCGGGCGGATTAGTAGCGAAATTCAGCGGTTTCGGCGTAAACGTCGTTTTCTTCCGGCCGCGGCGCCACGCCGGTCAGCCGATAGACCAGTTTGGCGGAAAACAGCTTGTCGCCGATCCGTCCCTGGGGTTTCAGCATCCCCCCGTGCCGATGGCATCGCGGACACGAAATCGAACCGCTAAGCATCGAAGCCGTCTGTGGGGTGATTCGCAGGTCGAAGCTATGGGCGCATCCAGGATTTTGGCATACGGTGCGATAAATCACGCCGCCCTGGCTCTTTTTGGCGCGGGTTGCGGTATTGGTGGCAATGCTTTGCATCAAATTAAATCCTCCCTTTCTGGAGGGGTGGTTTAGTCGGCTCCAAGTCCGATTCGATAATTATAGACGTTGGAGTATGCAAAATGTTTCAAGCAACCAACGTGCCGATAATCGATGGAATCCCGCAATTCGGCCAATTACGCTAAAAAATAAGGAAAAATTGAGCCAACGTCCGTTCTGAAGCGGACCCGCCATGCCTCTAATGGTCTGTAAGCCAGAAGGAATTGGGACATTCCGCGAAGGCTTGGGAGGGCAAATGCGCCAAATGCGAAGATCGCGGCGAGGTCGAGTCAAGCCGGCGGTGCGGGTTTCCGCATCGATAGCGGCTTGCCCTAGACTCCTCACCGCAGTCCAAGCAGGATAAAAAAGGGCGTACTTTGACGGGATTTTTTGGATTGGAGTCGAGATTGGGCTGATGAGAACTCTGGCGCTGGTGATGGCGGGGGGGCAGGGCACCCGGCTGTATCCGTTGACGCGCGATCGGGCGAAGCCGGCGGTGCCTTTTGGCGGCAAATACCGGATCGTTGATTTTGTCCTGTCCAATCTGATCAATTCGCAGATATTATCGATTTATGTGTTGGTGCAATGGCGGTCGCAATCGCTGATCGAGCATCTGAAGGACGGCTGGCAGTTCGGCCGCATGATGCATGACCATTTTATCGTGCCGGTGCCGGCGCAGATGCGGATGGGTGAAAGCTGGTATCAGGGAACGGCGGACGCGATTTTTCAGAATTTGAATTTGATTGACGATTTTCGGCCCGATCTGGTGGCGGTTTTTGGCGCCGATCATATTTATCGGATGGACATTGCGCAGATGATCGAGTTCCATCTGGAGCGCAAGGCGGCGGTTTCCGTGGCGGC
>DAHZDR010000226.1 GCA_027403435.1 Deltaproteobacteria bacterium | reverse complement strand
TTTTGAAACTGTCGCTGCCGAGCGGTTGCGCCAGCGGCGCACCGAACAGATGCTCCGGGTCGGCGCCGACGCCGTGGCTGGCGCCGCCGCCGGAGTCGTTGGCGGCGTCCTGTTCGGGCGGATTGGCGTTGCCGTTGGCGCCCGGCTGATTCGCTTTGGCGCCGGCCGCCGCCGCGCCAGCCGCGCTGTTATTCGCCATTTGATCGGCCTGCGCGCCGGGTAGCGAAACGGTTGGCGGGGCGCCGGAACGGTTGGCGCCATGCGCGCCAGAAGCGCCGGGCGCTCCGCCGGACGCGCCATGAGCCGCCGCGCCGGACGAATTTTTCGCCATCTTCTGCGGCCGATCGGCGCCTTTTCGAGGGCTGGCGGCGCCCGGATTGCGGTCCGTCAGGCGTAACCTGAGCGGCGCTTCGGCAGCGGGATTGCGACCGGTCAATTTATGCTGAAAGGCGTCGGCGAACCGCCGCGCCCGATTCATCAGACCGCCCAAGCCCCGCGCTTTGCCCTTGGCGCCGCCGGCTTCGAGCTTTTGTTGAAGGCGGCGCAGGGTTTCCGGGTCGGCATAGATTTGCGCGTTGGGCTGAAGCGCGGGATCGGCGGGTTGAATATCGAGATGGTCAAGGTCGGCGGTGACTTCGCGGCCCGGACCAGCGCCGACTGCGCCTGGCCCGCCGCCACGTCCGCGACCGCCGCGGCCGCGATTAAGGTTGGGAGCGGCCAGCGCCGCCAGCATCAGCGCGGCCAGCAAGGCGAAGAGCGCGCGCGAAACCAGGCGCGGTTCGATCCGCCGCGGCTCGTAATCCTCGCGCAATGAATAGGTGTCTTCGACCAGAAAAGGCCATAACTGCCCGCGCTGAGGCGATTCGGCGAGCGCGAGCACGGTGGCGAGACGGCCCTTCAGTTCGGCGCGCTGGTCGGCGAGGCGGGCGGCGCGCGGCGGATCGATCCGCCGGGACCATCCGCGCCGCGCTGCTGCGACGATCCCGCCGGCCACGACAATCAGGATAATCGCGGCGGCGCCGAGAAAGCCGAACGGTCCCAATCTGGCCGCGGCAAGTACAACCAGGGCGGCGCCGCCGATCATGAAGGCGAGCGTCGTAAACAGCCATTGTTGCGTGGTGAGCAGATTCAGGCGGGCGCGCACGCTCCTGATCTGAAAGAGGATCAGCCAAAGCTTCTGTTCGTCGCGGCGGGATTCGGTCACTGGAGTTGTGGACGGACGCGACCGTCGATTGGGATTCTGCTGCGATGGTAATTTAGCCTGGGTTGGTATGCAAATAAAAGCCTGGTTTGCGAAAATCGCGGGGCGGCCCGCCGGTCCCGCGAAGCGACGAATCCCTGCGCGGTTGGGATTGCCAGGCGGCGCACGCCGCGCGCCGCTACCGTCGGGTCCCGCGCCGCCGCTTGCCGTGGCGCCGGCGATGGCGATTTTTTCGTCAACGCGAGCGCGCCACGCCGATCCGCGGACAGCTCCGCGCGACCGGGCATTGCGAGCAGCGCGGCGAGGTCGGATGGCACATCGTCTGGCCGAGCGCCACCAGCAGTCCGTTGATTTCCAGCCAATGGCGCCGCGGCAGCGCCGCGCGCAGCGCCTGTTCGGTATCGTCGGGAGTTTTGGTCCGCACCAGGCCCCAGCGATTCGAGATCCGATGGACGTGGGTATCGACGCAGATGCCGGGTTTGCGAAACGATTCGGTGATAACCAGATTTGCGGTCTTGCGGCCGACGCCCTTGAGCGTGATGAGCGCGTCGAGCGCGTCGGGCACGCGCCCGCCGAAACGATCGATCAGGTCGCGGCAGACGCCATGAATCACGCGCGCCTTGGTGCGATAAAAGCCGACCGGAAAAATCAGTCGTTCGATTTCGTCGGCCGCCAGCGCCAGCATCGCTTGCGGCGTGCGCGCGCGCGCGAATAATCGCGGCGCCGCGACCGCCGTGGTTTCGTCCCTGGTGCGCAGGCTGAGGATACATCCGATCAGCGTGAGGAACGGGTCGCGCTTCTCCGCCGCCATCAGGGTGAGCACGGGAGCGTTCCAGTGGCGCGCCGCGCGGCGCAGGATGCGCAGCGCGCGCCCGACCGTCGCGCCGTCGATCGGCGGAGGATTGGCCGCCGCCGGTTGCGGCTTGGCC
>DAHZDR010000219.1 GCA_027403435.1 Deltaproteobacteria bacterium | reverse complement strand
CCGATCTCCACGCGCAATTTTGCCTGTAGCTGCTATGGTCCGGCGACCCATACCAACTGGATGGGCCAGGTCGCGGCGCCGACTTACTTCGCCGCCCGCCGGTCGGCGCTGAAGGCGTGCCTCGCCTACAATAAGCTCCGGTCGCCGGAGTCGCCGTTTCTCAATCCGAATCTGTTCGGGCCGAGTCCCTTTGCCGTGGGCGGCCCGGAGGCGCCGCTACTGCCGGGCATGTTGCCCTTCGGCCTCGCGAATCCCGAAATTGCAACCATGCCGGGGACTTTGAACTTCTCGACGCAGACGCAGATGGAGAACTGTTCGACTTGCGCCTGCGACTAAGCTGCGGGACCAGGCATCGCCATATGGGCAAATTAATCATGGTGCGGCACGGCGAGAGCGAAGGTAATCGCGATCGCCGGTTCACGATTTCGCCGGAAGTGCCGATCACCGCCGTGGGCCGCGAGCAGGCGCGGCGGGCGGCGGAGCAAATCGCGCAACGCTTCAAGCCGTCGCGTCTAATCTCGAGTCCGTTCCTGCGCGCCCGCCAGACCAGCGCGATAATCGCGGCGGCGCTGGGCCTTGAATGCGAAATCGTTCACGACCTGCATGAACGCGACCTGGGCGTGCTCAAGGGCGAATCGTACGACCTGATGCGCGAACTGGTGAAGCGGGATCCGGCATACGACGCCGCCCAGGGATGGATGTGGCGGCCGGAGCGCGGCGAGAGCTACGAAGACGTGCGGCTGCGGGTGGTCAGGGCGATCGACCAAATCCGCGCGCGGCACGCCGACGACGAAATCGTAATCGTCAGCCACGGCGGCGTGATGCTCTCGATGTGGGCGCATGTCACGGGGCAATGGCACGGCGCGCATCTGCCGCCCAATTGCGGAATCGTGCTGATCGAACATGACAACGGCCGCTTTGCGCCGCCGCGCATCATCGGCGACGAGGGCGGATCGACCCCTGAAGCGGGTTAGCGCATACGCGGCCGGCGCGCGTTCAAAAAGATCACATCAGCGAATCGAGCAACGCCGCCGAGCGCAGGCGGCGGTCGAGAATCGAGGCGAGGAACCGCGCGAGCGCGAGCGCGCCATCCGCGCCCGCATCGGTCATCGCGGTGGCGCGTTCGAGCGGCGCCGCGGCCAGCGCGGCCATCGCGAGCGCGTTCGCCGCGGCGATCCGCACGGCGGTTTCCGGCGCCCGCCCCCGGCAGCGGGCGCAGACCACGCCGCCGCGCGCGGCGACGAAATGGACGGCCTCGTCCGCGGCGGCGATCGCCGCGGCGCAAAGCCGGCAACGGGCGAATTCCAGGCCGAAGCCGGCCACGCGCAGGAGGTTAAGCTCGAACGCCTGACGCGCGGCGACGCTGGCGCCGGCGCGGCCGAGCGCGTCAAACGCGCGCGCCAGCAAGCGATAGGCGTCGGCGGCGTCGGCGGCGTCGCTGGTGAGCGCGTCGGCGAGTTCGGCCAGATAGCTGGCGAGCGCGATTTTGCCGAGATCGTCGTCGAGAACCGGCGCTGGCGCGGGCGGCGCCTCGGCGCGGGTGATAAAGACCAAATCGCCATGCGGGCGGCGACGGAAGAAGAGCGTCACATGGGTAAGCGGCTCAAGCTTGCGTTCGAAGCGCCGGCGCGAGGATTTGGCGCCCTTGGCGATGCCGCCGAGTTTGCCGCAATCGCGCGTGAGCAGAGTGACGATCCGATCGGACTCGGAATAATCGCGGGCGCGCAGCACGATTGCGGGAGTGGTTTCCTCGGCCGGCATCGCGCGCCTACAACGCCTCCCGGAGCAACGCCTGCTGAATTTCCTTCACCCGCGCGCGCATCGCCGCGATCGCGCCGGTGGCGCGGCCATGATCCGCGGCGCCGCTCAACAGATGGTCGAAACGATTAAGCAGGTTGGCGAGCTTGGCATGCGCCTCAACCACGGCGCGCTTGCGCAGTTCGTCGCTTTCCCATTGGCGGGCGGCGTATTCACGAAGTTCCTCGCCCTGAATCAGCAGCTCGCGGGCTTCGTCCTCGAAGCCCTTGACCAGGCGGCGAATCGCGTCGCGCACCTTGGGAATTTCCTCGGGGTCCTTCCACAAAACGTGTTCGAGCAGGACCAGATCGTCGTCGGCGACGCGGTCGCGGCCGTTGAGCAGCGCATGGGCGCGCAGCAGCCCCAGCGAATTGCGCCAGCGGCGATCGGAAACGACGATCCGCTCGGCCAGCAGCGCGCGGCGCAGTTCGGCGAGCGCGCGGAAAATCGCGCCGGGGACCGGAAGCGCCGCGGCGGCCGCGCGCAACGCCTCGAGTTCGGCAAGCGTCAGGATCGTGCGCGCGGCGGGCGCGCCGCCCTCGAGCATCTTGAGGAAGCGGAATTCCTCGCCGATATAATCGACCATGAAGCGCAGCATGAAGCGGTCGAAGAGCGCGGTCAGCTCTTCTTCGTCGGGCAATTCGTTTGACGCGCCGAACATCGTGACCAGCGGGACGCGCGTCCGTTCGCGGCCGTTATGAAAGACGCGCTCGTTAATCAGCGTGAGCAGCGCGTTCAGAATCGACGAGTTGGCCTTGAAGATTTCGTCCAGAAAGGCGATATGCGCCTCGGGCAGCTTGTGATCGGTAACGCGCCGATAGTCGTCGTTTTCGAGCGCGCGCAGGCTGACCGCGCCGAAGATTTCTTCGGGCGTGCTGAAGCGCGTGAGCAGCCATTGGAAATAGCGCGCGCCCTCGATCCGCCGGCAGAGATCGTCGGCCAGCATCGATTTGGCGGTTCCGGGCGGACCGATCACCAGCACATGGCTGGCCGACATCAGCGCGCACAAGGCGCCATCGACCAGACCGGCGCGTTCGAGAAAGAGTTGATTCAGTTCGCCGCGAATCAGGGCGAGTTTGCGCAGCGCGTCGGACATGGCGGCAAGCGATCGTCGCGGCGCGCCGGCATGGCCGCGCGCCTTGCCAGGCAATCTATCAAAGCCGCGACGCGCGCGTAAGCGGCGGCCGGCGCGGCCGTCGCCAGCCTTGCCGGATCGCGGCGGCGGCGCTAGTTAAGAGTGGCAAGCAGTGCCGGATCAACTGGTCCGCCGGGCGTGGCGGGCGCAGCATCGCACGAGGACGCCGCTGGCGCCGCTCGCGGTTGGAGGACATCGATGGATAAGGCTTTGGCCGGGGTAAAGGTGCTGGACCTCACGCAATTCGAGGCCGGCACGTCGTGCACCGAGATGCTGGCGTGGCTCGGCGCGAACGTGATCAAGCTCGAACCGCCGAAGATGGGCGAACAGGGGCGCTGGCTGCTGACCGAAAAGCCCGGCCTCGATTCGCACTATTTCATGTTGCTCAACGCCAACAAGCGCGGCGTCACGCTCAATCTCAAAGCCGAGCGCGGCAAGGAAATTTTCCGCGAGCTGGTGAAAAAGGTCGATATTCTGGCGGAAAATTATTCACTCGGCGTGCTGGAGAATCTGGGACTCAGCTACGAGCGCCTGCGCGAAATCAATCCGCGCTTGATCTATCTGACGATCAAGGGGTTTGGCACGCATGGACCCTACAGCAAGTACAAGAGCTTCGACATGATCGCGCAGGCGACGGGCGGCGCGATGGCGCTGACCGGGTTCCCCGGATCGCCGCCGCTCAAGCCCGGTCCGACGATCGGCGACACCGGCACGGGAATCCATGCGGCGTGTGGGGTGCTGGCGGCCTATATCCAGCGCGAACGGACCGGCAAGGG
>DAHZDR010000218.1 GCA_027403435.1 Deltaproteobacteria bacterium | reverse complement strand
AACAGCGGTTCGGTCACCGCGTACACGGCGCGAACGATCGGATTGTAAGGATTCGGCTCGATCCACGACATCACGACAGCGGCCAGCACAATCCAGAAGTAGAGGTTGAGCGCGCCTTCGAGCACCTGCGCGACCCAGATCACAAAGTTGGTCCAGACAAACACGTCGCGATTTGGCCTTTCGCTCTACCCGCGACCCAGTTCGCGCGATCGCTGCGCGGCGGCGTGCAGAGCCTCATTCACTATAGCCGAAAATCCGCGTTCGGCGAACTTGCGCAGCGCGGCTTCAGTCGTGCCGCCGGGCGACGCGACCACCCGAATCAGTTCCGCCGCGCTCAGCGGCGACCGCCGCATGGTCTCCGCGGCGCCGCGCAGCGTCCGCAGCGCCATCCGCAGCGCCAGCGCCGGTTCGAGACCTTCGGCGGCGCCCGCGTCGGCCAGCGCCTTGACGAACAGATAGACATAGGCCGGGCCGCTGCCGGAAAGCGCCGTGACGGCGTCGAGCGGGGTCTCGTCATCGAGCGCGACGGCGTCGCCCACCGCGCGGAAGATGCGCAGGGCGAAGTTCAGGTCGGCGCGCGTCGCGCCGGGCGATTTCGCCAACGCCGCCATCCCCTCCCCGACCATCGCGGGCGCGTTCGGCATCACCCGAATCACCCGCGCGCGCGGGCCGAGCGCGGCGGTGAAGCGGGCCAGCGTGATTCCGGCCGCGATCGAGATGAACAGGCGGGATTCCGCGGCGATCGGCGCCGGACCGGACGCGCCCTTGCCGCGCGCCGCGCGGGTTTCGCCAGGCGCGATCGCGGCGCGGATTTCGCCGAGCACGTCGTCGATATTTTGCGGCTTGACGGCGAACAGCACCGCCCGCGCGGCGCGCAGCGCGGCCAGATTGTCCGCGGTGGTCTCGATTTTAAGCGCGCGGCCGAGTTTGCGCCGCCGCCCCGGATCGACCTCCGCCACAATCAAATCCGCGGGCGCGAACACCTTGCCCGCGACCAGCCCGCGCGCGAGCGCCTCGGCCATATTCCCGCCGCCGATAAACGCCAGTTTCTTCATCGTTCGCGTTCGCCGAAAACCGCGCGGCCAACCCGCACGATCGTCGCTCCTTCCTCGATTGCGCTTTCGAAATCGTCCGTCATGCCCATCGAAAGTTCAGCCAGCTCAAGCCCGCTGCGCGTTTTGAGCCGATCGCGCAGCCCGCGCAGCTCCGCGAACCATCGCCGGCCCGCTTCCGGCCGCTCGCCGGCCGGTGGAACCGCCATCAGGCCGCGCAAATCGACCAATCCGCGCGCCGCCTCGACCAAGGCTTCCGCTCCGTCCGGCGCGACTCCGCGCTTGGACGGTTCGCCCGCGAGATTCACTTCGATCAGCATCGGCATCGGCCGCGACGGCCGAAGCCGCGCGATCGCCGCCGCCAGCCGCGCCCGATCGAGCGTGTGAATCAGGTCGAAGGTTTCGACCGCCGCGCGCGCCTTGTTGGTTTGCAGATGGCCGATCAGATGCCATCGCAGGCCTTCGAGATCGGCCAACGCCGCGCGCTTGACGATCGCCTCCCGCACATAATTCTCGCCGAATTCGCGCGCGCCAGCGGCATATGCCGCGCGCAGCGCTGGCGGCGGATTGGTCTTGCCCGCCAGCACCAGCCGCACCGAATCCGGGCGCCGGCGCGCGCGCTCGCACGCCCGCGCGATTCGTTCGCGCACGGCGTCCAGCCGCCCGGCGATTTCAGCCGCGCCGATCATTGCGCGTTCAACGCTCGTTCGCCGGCGCGATTCCCTGACGCGCCAGCGCCGCGACGACTGCCGCGACCGGCAAGCCCATCACGTTGTCGCGCGCGCCCTCAACCGCGACGATAAAATCCGCGCCGCGCCCCTGGATGCCATAAGCTCCCGCCTTGTCCATCGGCTCGCCACTGGCGACATAGGCGTCGATTTCCTCCGCCGTTAGCGTTCTGAAAGTCACCCGGCTGTCCATCGTCCGGCTTTCCGCGACGGCGCCGCCGCGCGCGATCGCAAACGCCGTGACCACGGTATGCGTCGTCCCCGCAAGCGCCGACAGCATCGCGCGCGCTTCGGCCGGGCCGGCGGGCTTGCCCAGAATCCGACCGTCGCGCTCGACAATCGTGTCCGCCGCCAGCACGATTACGCCGGGCCGCGCGGCGGATACCGCGATCGCTTTCTCCGCCGCCATGCGCCGCGCGAACGCCGCGCCGCGCTCGCCGGCGCGCAGCCGCTCTTCGATCCCGCTTTCGACGATCTCGAATACGAACCCCGCTCCGCGCAGCAATTCATGCCGGCGCGGCGATCCCGAGGCCAAGATCAGTTTAGGCGTATCCATCGCGTACGGAAAACCCGCGGCCGGCGCGGCCCAAAGCCGCCCGCCGATTGCGGGTTATCGACTTCTCTGCCAGACGCCGCGCCCCGCCGCAAGCCCATCGCCACGACCAGACGCATTGATGCGCGCGCGCCCGTCAGGTAACCCAATCGTGATGGAATCGTTTCGCCGTCCGCGTGCACGCCCGCAATCGGCCGCCTGGGTCGGTCTTGCGATGCTCGCCGCGATCGTCTTCGGCGGACTCGCGGCGGCGCAGATGCTCCCGTTCGAGCGCAACCACGTCGTCAATTTCGATCCGCGCCAGGCGTTCGCCGAAGGTTACGACGCATGGCAAAAACATGATTGGCCGGTCGCAATCGAGCGGATGCAGCTGGTGCGGGATCGCGTGCCCGAATTGACCGATTACGCGCTTTTCTATATGGCGGACGCGGAGCGCGAAAGCGGCGATCCGCAAAGCGCGGCGGATCATTATCTGAGCCTCGCCACCGAGTTTCCGCAAAGCGTCTTCGCCAATCAGGCGGAACTCGATTACGCCAGCGTCGAGCTTGGCCGCGGACATTCCGACCTTGCGCTGCGCGCGGCGACGCTCGTCGCGGACCGCACCGGCGACGCCGGGCTGGAACAGCGCGCGCGCATGTTGATGGCGCGGGCGCTGGCCGCCGCCAACGATTTCGCCGGCGCCTACGCGGCGGCGCAGACCCTGCGCCGCCGCTATCCAACCGGACTCAAAGACGCCGCCGCGCGCGAATTCGCCAACCGCCTGCTCGCCGCCCATCCCGCCCTTGCGGACACTTCGGCGCTCGACTATCAGCGCGGCGAGGCCGCCCTGCTGATTCGCGAAGGGCAATCGGCGCCCGCCCTCGGCCTGCTGCGCGCGGCGCTGGCGTCGCAACCGCCGGCCCCGGTGCGCGCGGAACTCTGGTGGCTCAAGGCTAAAGCGCAACGCGCCAATCCGGCCGCCGCGCGCGACGCGCTGCTGAGCTACCTCGCGCTTGAACCCGCGGGCGTGCACGCCGCCGCCGCGCTCAACGCGCTGGCGCACTCGTGGTGGCGCGTCAACGACACCGACCAGGCGCGCCAGTACTTCAGCCGGATGGTCCAGCGCTTTCCGGACAGCGCGCTCGCCCCCAGGGCGATGTTCGAAATCGGCCGCACCTACGAAGACGACGGCGATTACGCGTCCGCGCGCGCCGCCTATCAGCGCCTGCTCGCGCGCTATCCCGGCTCCGAAAGCGCCGCGGACGGCCGTTTCCGCGCCGCCTTTATGCTCCACATGATGGGCAATTTCGCCGCGGCCGCCGCCGAATTCGCCGCCGGCGCGGCGCGCGCCCAAGCCGCTGCGGCGCGCGACATGTTCACTTACTGGCAGGCGCGTTCGCTCGAACGCAACGGCGAAGCCGCCGCCGCCCATCCACTCTATCTGCGCCTCGCCGTCAGTATCGACAGCAACTACTATCCCGCCCTTGCGGAGTTGCGCGTCAATGCCCAGCCCGACGCTTCTCCCGCCGCGCGCGCGGCGCTGCCCGCCGTCATCGCGACGCCCACCGCCGCCGGCCCGGCGCAATTCCATCTGGACCGCGCGCTGGCGCTGCGCGCGCTCGGGATGCGCCAGCTCGAAGCGCCCGAACTGCGTGCGCTCGGCCCCGAGCTTGGCGCGAATCCGATCCTGCGCGATTTCGTGCTGGCGGAATATAACGCCGCAAACGCATGGTACGAAGGAGTCGTAACCGCCACGCGGCTGGCCGCGCGCGGCGAACTCGATCCGCGCGTCGCGGAGCGGATGCGTTATCCGCGCGGCTACTGGGAGCTGGTCTCGGCCGGCGCCAGAAGCAATCGGCTGGATCCCTATCTGGTGCTCGCGCTGATCCGCCAGGAAAGCCTGTTCAACCCCGACGCCCGTTCCAGCGCCGACGCGCGCGGCCTGATGCAACTGATGCCGGCGACGGCCCGGCGCTGGGCTCCGCGGGCCGGCGTCGCCGGCGATCCGCTCGATCTCTTCGATCCCGGCCTCAGCGTAAGTATCGGCACGGCCTATCTGCGCGGACTGTTCGGCATGTTCAACCAGGACGTTTTCAAAGCCGTCGCCGCATACAACGGCGGCGAGCACGCGGTCGCCGGATGGGCTGAAAAGTATCCCGGCGACGACGACCAATGGGTCGAGAATATCGGTTATCGCGAAACCCGCGACTACGTTAAAAAGGTCGTCGGCGGCCGCCGCGAATACCGTCTGATCTACCAGCAGCCGGCCGCGGCGCCATCATGATCGCCGGCGCCCGGCTGGGCGGCGGCGCGGAAAGCCGGCCGCGCGCCGCGACGAACCCGGCGACGATGGCGCTAGCGCCGGACGCGCCGATCGTCGGCATCGACGTGGGCGAGCGGGCGCTCGATCTCGCGATTGCCGGCGCCGGCCGCGTGCGCCTGTGCCGGGTCGCGCTCGTCGGCGGCGATACCCGCGCGCGCGGCGCAATCGCGCAATTGACCGTCCGCCTGCTCGACGCCGCGCCCGAACTGGCGTTGCCCGGCGCGGTCGCCATCATCGACTCGCCCCGGTGGCCCCGCGCGTCCGCCCGCCCGGCCGAGCCGCGGCCCGCGAGCCGCCGCATCGATCGCCGGCTCGCCGCAATCGTCCGGCAAATCAAAGCCGCGCGCGCGACTCCCGCGCCAGCCCTCGGCCTGTGGCTGTTTCCCACGCCGGCGCTTGATGAATTCGTTCGCTGCGCCCGCGATTCCGCCTGTCCAGCGCATCTGGCATGCTATGCTTGCGAGCTTTTCCCGGAATCTCTTGGACGAGCCAGTGGAGATTCCACGGAAGGTCGAAGAGAGCCCGTTTTTACTCGATTTATGATTGCTGGATTTGCGCTTTATAGTGCTCTCGCAACCACGCCGGCGGAATGTTTCGAGGGCTATCCCGACCTCGCTCTGCGGCTCTGGAACAACGGCGGCCATTTGCCGCCCAAACGCGCCGGGCGGCGCCGCGCGCTGGCCGCCCGCCGCCGGATCGTCGCCGGCCTCGCCCGCCGATCCGGCTTGGACAACCCGCGCCCGAAAACGCTCGATCAGGCCGACGCCGCGATTCTGGCCGTTAGCGCCGCCGCCGCGCGCGCCTCAGGCGCAATTGCCGTCATCGAAGAACCCGAAGAAGGACGTTTCGCGCTCGCGCTCGACCATGGCGACGCCGCCGCTATAAGAATTACGGAGGCGTTGGCAAATTAGCCTATGGTTGACGCGGGGCGATTCCCGTTCAAATCTGTAATGGCACGTCCCGACAAGGAGGGCATGGGAAGGACATGAGGAAAAGAAATCACTGGATTTATGCGATGCTCGCGCTGGTCGGCGGAGTTTTGGGCGGCGCGCTGTCGAGCCGTCTGTTACCGGCCGAAGGCGTCGCTTTGGCGTCCGGGCGTGCGGCGCGCACGCTCAAAGCCGAACGCTTTGTCCTGGTCGATCACAAGGGCATGCAGCGCGGAATGATCCAGGTAACTCAGCGCGGATTCGCCGAAATCGCGCTGCAGGATGAAACCGGCCACACCCGCTCCGAGATGCGCGTGCGTGCCGACGGCACCGCCGCCGTCGGTT
>DAHZDR010000023.1 GCA_027403435.1 Deltaproteobacteria bacterium | reverse complement strand
GAAAGCTGGCGCAAGCTGGGCGCGGCCGGGTTCCTCGGAGCCAACGCGCCGACGGCATACGGCGGCGCTGGAGTGGATTTTATCTACGACGCAATCGTGATTGAGGAACTCGCGCGCGTCCGCGCCCACGGCCTGATGATGGGACTCCATTCCGACATCATTATGCCCTACATCTCGACCTTTGGTTCCGAGGAGCAGAAGCGGCGTTATCTTCCGGGCGCGATCGCCGGCGAAATCATCCTCGCGATCGCGATGACCGAGCCGGGCACGGGATCGGATCTCGCCGCCGTCCGCACCACCGCCCGGCGCGACGGCGACAGCTACGTGATCAACGGCGCCAAGATGTTCATCTCCAACGGCCAGCTCGCCAATTTGATCATCGTCGTGGCCAAGACCAATCCCGACGCCAAGCCGGCCCATCGCGGCGTCAGCCTGATTCTGGTGGACGGCGACGCCCCCGGTTTCGTGCGCGGCCGCAAGCTCGACAAGCTCGGACTCAAGGGCCAGGACACCAGCGAGCTGTTTTTCGAGGATTGCCGCGTGCCGGCCGCGAATCTGCTCGGGCGCGAGGGCGAAGGCTTCAAGATGCTGATGGAGAAGCTGCAGCAGGAACGGCTGGTCTGCGCGATTCAGGCGATCACCAGCGCGCGCCGCTGCCTCGACGACACGATCGACTACGCCAAGGGCCGGCGCGCCTTCGGCCAGCCGATCGCCGCCTTCCAGAATACGCAGTTCAAGCTGGCCGAGATGGCCACCGAAGTCGAAGTGGGCCAGACCTTCGTCGATCGTCTGATAGCGGCGCATGTGCGCGGCGACGACGTGACGACCGAAGTCAGCATGGCGAAATGGTGGACGACGGAACTGCTCAAGCGCGTCGCCAGCCAATGCCTGCAACTGCATGGCGGCTACGGCTTCATGCTCGAGTATCCGGTGTCGATGGATTACGCGGACGCGGCGGTGCAATCAATTTACGCGGGAACCAGCGAAATCATGAAAGTGATTATCGCGCGGCGGATGGGACTCGAAACCCGCGGCTGACGCGCGCGGCGCGCGCCAATCGTCGCGTAATTGCGCCTTTGGACGGGCTGGCGGCGCGCGAGCGCGGGTTGGCGCCTTTTCAATTTGCAACGCGATCGCCGCCGCATTCTGCAATAACGCCCGTTCCTCTTGGCGAAAATAGCCCATTTTGCGCGATCCTCGCGCAAGGCACGCATAGTGCTACACGCAGCCGCCATGCATGACGTAATTTTCATAGCGGCGACGTGCGCCTTCTTCTTGCTCGCGCTGGCGTACATCCGCGGATGCGAAAAACTATGAGCGAATGGGAATTGCTGTTCGGAGCCGCGATCGCGGTCGCGCTCACCGTGTATCTGGTTTACGCGATGTTGCGTCCGGAGAAATTTTAGGAGTAGCGCTTGCTCGCCAACGCCGTAATTCAAATTGGCTTGTTCTTCCTGATCGCCGTCGCGATCAGCGTGCCGCTCGGGCATTACATGGCGCGCGTGTTCGCCGGCGAATCAACCTTTCCCGATCCGGCGCTCAAACCGATCGAACGCTTGATCTACCGCCTCGGCGGCGTGCATCCTGAAACCGAACAGACCTGGATCGAATACGCGGTCACGATGCTGCTCTTCAGCGCCGCCGGGATGCTGCTGCTCTATGCGCAGGAGCGCCTGCAGGGCCTGCTGCCGCTGAATCCGCAGGGCCTTGGCGGAGTCGCGCCCAGTCTCGCTTTCAACACCGCGGCGAGCTTCACCACCAATACCAACTGGCAGGCGTACGCCGGCGAAACGACCATGTCCTACCTGACGCAGATGGCGGGACTGACGTTTCACAATTTTGTTTCGGCCGCGGCCGGAATCGCGATTGCGATCGCGGTGATTCGCGGCTTCGTGCAGCGCAACTCGAAGACCATCGGCAATTTCTGGGTCGATCTGACGCGCGCGACCCTGTGGGTGCTGATGCCGATCTGCGTGGTGATGGCGCTCGCGCTGGTATGGCAGGGCGTGCCGCAGAATTTCGCGCCGTACGCGCGCGCGAAAACGGTCGAAGGCGCAACCCAGACGATCGCGCAAGGCCCGGTCGCCTCGCAGGAGGCGATCAAGGAACTCGGCACCAACGGCGGCGGCTTCTTCAACGCCAACTCCGCGCATCCGTATGAAAATCCCACGCCGCTTGCGAATCTGATCGAGATGCTGGCGATTATCGCGATCGGCGCGGGCCTGACCCATACCTTCGGCCGGATGGTCGGCGACGCGCGCCAGGGATGGGCGCTGTTCGGCGCGATGGCGCTGCTTTTTGTGATGGGCGCCGCCGTCGCGACCTGGAGCGAACAGCGCGGCAATCCCATGCTGACCCGCGCGGGCGCCGACCAAAGCGCCTCGGCCACGCAAAGCGGCGGCAACATGGAGGGCAAGGAGGTCCGCTTCGGCATCGTCGATTCCGCCCTCTGGGCCACCGTCACGACCGACACTTCATGCGGCGCGGTCAATTCGATGCATGACAGCTTTACGCCGCTCGGCGGCCTGATTCCGCTGGTCAATATGCAGATTGGCGAAATCATTTTCGGCGGCGTCGGCTCGGGACTGTACGGGATGCTGGTGATGGCGGTGCTGGCGGTGTTTATCGCGGGCCTGATGGTCGGGCGGACGCCGGAGTACCTGGGCAAGAAAATCGAGGGGCGCGAGATGAAGCTCGCCATGCTCTACGTCCTGATTTTCCCGCTCGTCATCCTGATTCCCGCGGCGATCGCGGTGGCCCTGCCCGCGGGACTGGCGGGCATTTCCAACCCCGGACCGCACGGCTTCACGCAAATTCTCTACGCTTACACGGAGGCCTCGGCGAACAACGGCTCGGCCTTCGCCGGGCTCAACGCGAACACGCATTTCTACAACGTCACGCTGGCTTTGGTGATGCTGGCCGGACGCTTCCTGATGAAGGTTCCCGTGCTCGCGCTGGCGGGCTCGCTGGCGGCCAAGAAAACGGTTCCGGAAAGCGCGGGCACCTTTCCGACCAACGGCGCGATTTTCGTCGTGCTGCTGGTCGGCGTGATTTTGATCGTCGCGGCGCTCACCTTCTTTCCGGCCGACGCGCTCGGTCCGATCGTCGAACAGCTCGCGATGCGCCACGGGCGGCTCTACTGAATCCGGCGCGATCCGCGCTCGATTACTTACCGATATTTACTGACTATCTGGAATTGACGGAAACCCGGATTATGGCTGAACGTAAAGCGACTCCGCTCTGGGACGGCAAAATCGTCCGCGCCGCCGCGATCGATTCCCTGCGCAAGTTCGATCCGCGCATCCAGGCGAAAAACCCCGTGATGTTCGTCGTCGCGGTAACGGCGCTCGCCGTCACGCTGATTATCCTGCGCGATCTGGCCGCCGGCGCCCATCGGCAGCTCGCCTTCGAAATGCAAATCGCAATCTGGCTGTGGATCACCGTCGGCTTCGCCAATTTCGCCGAAGCGATGGCCGAGGGGCGCGGCAAGGCGCAGGCCGACAATCTGCGCAAAACGCGCACCGAAACCATGGCGAAACGGATCGGCCCCGATGGCGCGATCGCGCTGACGCCGGCCACCGAGTTGCGCAAGGGCGACGTCGTGATGGTCGAGGCGGGCGACGTCATTCCCGGCGACGGCGAGGTGATCCAGGGCGTCGCCGCGGTCAACGAAGCCGCAATCACCGGCGAATCCGCGCCGGTGATCCGCGAAAGCGGCGGCGATCGCAGCGCCGTCACCGGCGGCACCGCTGTTATTTCCGACTGGATTAAGGTGCGGATCACGGCCAACCCCGGCGAAACTTTCCTCGATCGCATGATCGGCCTGGTCGAAGGCGCGCAACGCCAGAAAACGCCCAACGAAATCGCGCTCAGCATCCTGCTCGCCGGCCTCACGATTATCTTCATGATGGTCTGCGTGGCGCTCTACCCGTTCGCGCTGTATGGCGGCACGGTGCTGACTCTGCCGGTGCTGGTCGCGCTGCTCGTATGCCTGATTCCAACCACGATCGGCGGATTGCTTTCCGCGATCGGCATCGCCGGCATGGACCGCCTGGTGCAGCACAACGTGCTGGCGATGTCCGGCCGGGCGGTCGAGGCGGCCGGCGACGTTGACACCCTGCTGCTCGACAAGACCGGCACCATCACCCTGGGCAACCGGATGGCCGAGGAGTTTCTGCCGCTGGACGGCGTGCTGCCGCAGGAACTGGCCGAAGCCGCGCAATTTGCCTCCCTCGCCGACGAAACGCCCGAAGGCCGTTCGATCGTGGTGCTGGCCAAGCGCGCTTACGGACTGCGCGGCCGCGAGCTCGGCGAAGACGGCGCTCAATTCATTCCGTTTTCCGCGCTGACCCGGATGAGCGGCGTGGACTTCCACGGCCATCGCATCCGCAAGGGCGCCACCGACGCCGTGATCAAGTTCGTCGAGGAGCGCGGCGGCCACGCGCCCGCCGACCTCGCCGCGATCGTCGAAAGGATCGCGCGCTCGGGCGGCACGCCGCTGGCGGTCGCCGACAACGCCCGGATGCTCGGCGTGATTCATCTGAAGGACATCGTCAAGGAGGGCATCCGCGAACGCTTCGGGCGGCTGCGCGCGATGGGTCTGCGCACGGTGATGATCACCGGCGACAATCCGCTCACCGCCGCCGCGATCGCGAAGGAATCCGGGGTGGACGATTTCCTGGCCGAAGCGACCCCCGAAACCAAGCTCCGCCTGATTCGCGAGGAGCAGGCGCAGGGCAAGCTGGTCGCGATGATCGGCGACGGCACCAACGACGCGCCCGCGCTCGCCCAGGCCGACGTCGGAATCGCGATGAACGCGGGCACGCAGGCCGCGCGCGAAGCCGGCAACATGGTCGATCTCGATTCGAATCCGACCAAGGTGATGGAGGTGGTCGAAATCGGCAAGCAGCTCCTGATCACGCGCGGCGCGCTCACCACCTTTTCGATCGCCAACGACGTCGCCAAATATTTCGCGATTATTCCCGCGATGTTCGTGCTCGGCTATCCCGATCTGCAATCGCTCAATATCATGCGCCTGGCGACGCCGGAGAGCGCGATTCTCTCGGCCGTCATTTTCAACGCGCTCATCATTGTCGCGCTGATTCCGCTGGCGCTGCGCGGCGTCGCTTACCGGCCGCTCGGCGCGGCGGCGATCCTGACGCGCAACCTGCTGATCTACGGACTGGGGGGCGTTATCGTGCCCTTCATCGGCATCAAGGCGATCGACCTGATCGTCTCGGCGCTGCATCTCGCCTGAATCGCGGAGACTATCGAAATGCGTCTTTGGACCGCCATCCGGATGACTATCGTGCTGACCGTGCTGACCGGAATCGTCTATCCATTCGCGATCACGGCCGCCGCCCGCGCGCTGTTTCCCTATCAGGCGGACGGCAGCCTGATTGCGCGCGCCGGCGTGATCGTCGGCTCGCCGCTGATTGGCCAGAATTTCGCGGCGCCGCGTTATTTTCAGGGCCGTCCGTCGGCGGCCGGAGACCAGGGTTACGACGCCGACAGCTCCGGCGGCTCGAATCTCGGGCCGACCAACAAGGCGCTCGCCACGGCGGTCGCCGCGCGCGTGCGCGCGGTGCGCGCAAGCAATCCCGGCGCCGCCGGCGTGCCGGTCGATTTGGTTACGGCCTCGGGCAGCGGCCTCGATCCTGAAATCAGCCCGGCCGCCGCCGCGCTCCAGATCCCGCGGGTTGCGAAAACCCGCGGGCTGCGCGAGGATATTGTGGCGGCATTGGTGCGCGCCAACACCCGGCCGCGCTTTCTCGGCCTGTTCGGCGAACCCGGAGTGAACGTGTTGACGCTCAACCTCGCGCTCGATCGGCTCCGCCCCGCCGGCCGGTCGGACGGCTCCTGAATGGATCAGGACAAACGCCCCGAACCTGAAAGCTTCCTCGATCTCGCGTCGCATCCGCAGCGCGGGCTGCTGAAAATTTATCTCGGCGCGGCGGCCGGCGTCGGCAAGACCTACCGGATGCTCGAAGAGGCCCATCAGATGCGCCAGCGCGGGGTGGACGCCGTAATCGGCTTCGTCGAAACGCACGGCCGCGCCGAAACCGCCGAGCGCGCGCTCGGCCTTGAAATCGTCGCGCGCCGGCGCCTCGACTATCGCGGCGTGACGATCGAGGAGATGGACCTCGAGGCGATTCTGGCGCGCAAGCCCGAATGGGCGATCGTTGACGAGTTGCCCCACACCAACGCGCCCGGTTCGCGCCACGAAAAACGCTGGCAGGACGTAGCGGAACTGCTCGCCGCCGGCGTCAACGTCATCACCGCGATGAACATCCAGCACCTCGAAAGCCTCAACGAGGTCGTGCGCCGCGTCACCGGCATCGAGGTGCGCGAGACCGTGCCGGACGCCGTGCTCACGCGCGCCGATCAGGTCATCAACGTCGATTTGAGCATCGAGGAACTGCGCGAACGGTTGCGCGAAGGCAAGATTTATCCGCCGGATCACGTCGAACAGGCGCTTAAGAATTTTTTCAAGCCGAGCAACCTGACCTCATTGCGCGAGCTGTCGTTGCGCGAAATCGCGCGCGGCCTGAATCGCCGGCGCGAAGACCTCGAGACGCTCCAGCGCGAGGGCGGCCGGCGCACGTTCGTCGGCGATCGTCTGATGGTCGGGCTGTCGTCGAACCCGCGCGAAATCGCGGCGCTCTTGCGCAAAGCCTCACGCATCGCCGGCCAACTCAACGCCGACTGGTACGCGGTGCACGTCGAGACGCCGGCCGAATCGGTCGCCTGCATCGCCACCGCCAACTTCGTCAAGCTGCTCGACAATATCAACCTGGCCAGCGACCTGGGCGCGGAAACCGTCTGGCTCAAATCCGACGACGTGGTGCGCGCGATGGTCGAATTCGCGCGCGAGCATCACGTCGCCAAAATCATCGTCGGCCGCACCACCCAGCCATTCTGGCGCCGCTGGTTCGGCCGCACCGTGCCGCTCAGGCTGCTGGCCGCGGCGCCCGACCTCGACATCGAAATTGCCGCGGCCGCCGCGCCCGAGGAAAAATCATGAACCGTCCGACGCTCCGCAGCAGCATCCGCAACAGCTCGCTCGCGATGCTGGTGATGGTGGTGCTGCTGGGACTCTATACGCTGCCGCACGTTTACCGTCTGGGCGGCGCGATTCGCGAAACCCTCTATCGCAACTACGTCAGCATCGACGCCGCGCAGCATATGCGCGCGGAGCTGCACGATCTGCAGGTGGCGGAGCTCGAAGGCCGCGTTGCGGCGGTCCTGCCCGCGGCGCGCGAAGAATTTTATCACTGGCTCGACATCGAAAATCACGACTTCAGCGAGGCCGGCGAACCCCAGCTCGCCGCGAAGATCCGCCGCCGCGCCGATCGCCTGTTCGCCGAGCTCGCGAACGCTCCGCCCGCCGCCCGCCACGACGCCGATTTCGCCGCGCTGCGCCGCTGGCTCGGCGATCTGATCGCGATCAACAAGTCGGCGATGTTCCGCGCGGACAGCCGCGCGAGCCGCCTTGGCCGCAACCTCGCCTATGAATTCGCCGCCGGCCTCGCCCTGGTGCTGGCGTTCGGCGCCGCGCTGTCGTGGTGGCTCGGATGGACGCTCGCCCGTCCGCTCACCGATCTCACCGAGCGGCTGCGCGGAGTCAGCCAGCGCCGCGCCCATCTGCGGCTGGGTCCGCAGAAGCTCGCCGAACTCGACGCCGTCGCCCGCGAGTTCAACGAGATGGCCGAGCGGCTCGAACAATACGATCGGCTGAACGTCGAGCGGCTGGTGTTCGAAAAAAGCAAGACCGAGGCGATTATCGAAAGCCTTGAAGACGGCGTCGCGCTGATCGATCGCGACGGCGTCGTGATCCATATCAACCAGACCGCCGCGCTCATCCTGGGCCTCGAGCAGCAGGAGGCGCTCGGCGCGCCCTTCGACGATCTTTCCAGCAACCATCCGCACTATTTGCGCGTGCGCGACGCGCTGCGGATGCTGAAAAAGGGCGCCGCCGGCGAACGCGTTGAAGTCACGCTGCATATGCGCGGACGCGACCATTCGTTCGTGCTCAAGCCCATCCCCCTGCGGCATGGCGCGGCCAGCGCGCTCGGCACGATTCTGCTGCTGCAGGACGTGACTTACCTGCGCGATCAGGACCGCGCGCGCGCCAATCTGGTCGCGACGCTTTCCCACGAATTGCGCACCCCGCTCACCTCGCTCGCGCTTTCCGCCGAATTGCTCAGCCGCGACGCAACCGCGCACGCCCCGCGCCAGCACGAGCTGGTCCGCGCGATCATGGAGGAATGCGCGCGGATGAAGCATCTGAGCGACAACCTGCTCAATCTCGCGCGCGGCGACGCCGGCGCGATCACGCTCGAGCGCGCGCCCCTGGACCTGGCGCGCATCGTCGAGCAGGTGGCAGATCGCTTCAATATCCAGGCCGGCGAAAAAGGGGTTAAACTGTCGAGGAAGATCGAGGCGACGCCGAATCTCGAGGGCGATCCGGTGAAACTGTCCTGGGTGGTGAGCAATCTCGTCGGCAACGCGTTGCGCTACACTCCGGCGGGCGGACAAATCGCAATCGCGGTGCGCCCGGGCGAAGGTGTGGCGCTGATCGAGGTCGCCGACTCCGGCCCCGGCATCCCGCCGGAAATCCGTAATTATATTTTCGAAAAATTCACCCAGTACGGCGCCGACGGCGCCGAAAAAGGCGCCGCCGGCCTCGGTCTCGCCATCGCCAAGGACATCGTTCAGGCGCACCACGGCCGCATCTTCGTCGAATCCCCGGAGGGTGGGGGCAGCCGCTTCATCGTCGAACTGCCCGCCCCGGCGTATTGCTGATGGCCCGCATCATAATAGTTGACGACGAAAAGAACATCCGGCGCAATCTCGCCGTCTTCTTCGAGTCCCTCGGCCATGAGGTGCTGGCGGCGGCCAGCGGCCCCGAGGCGATCGCCGCCCTCGACGACCAGCCCGCCGATCTCGTCCTGACCGACTTCCGGATGGCCGAAATGGACGGCCTCAGGCTGCTCGAAGAGGTCAAGCGCCGCGACCCCACCATCGTGGTGGTCCTGATGACCGCGTTCGCCACGGTCGGGAACGCGGTCGCCGCGATGAAGGCCGGAGCGCAGGATTACGTCACCAAGCCGTTCACGCTCGACGAAATCCGGCGCACGCTCGAACGCGCGCTCGAACTGCGCGGCCTGCGCGTCGAAAACCGCGAGTTGCGCAGCGCCGTCGAACAGGCCCCGATGCTCGAGACGGCCAGCGCCGCGATGCGCCGGCTGCTTGACACCGCGCGCCAGGCGGCCGCCAGCGACGCCACCATCCTGCTCGCCGGCGAAAGCGGCACCGGCAAAAACGTCCTCGCCCGGCAAATCCATCAATGGAGTCCCAGGCGCGCGCGGCCCTACGTCGTCGTCAACTGCACCACGCTTTCCGAGCAACTGCTCGAATCCGAACTGTTCGGCCATATGCGCGGCTCCTTCACCGGCGCCGTCAAGGACAAGCCGGGCCGGCTCGAAGCGGCCCATCTCGGCTCCGTCTTCCTCGATGAAATCGCCGATTTGACGCCCGCGTTGCAGACCAAGTTCCTGCGCTTCGTGCAGGAGCAAAGCTTCGAACGCGTCGGCGGCGACCGCACCATCCAGGTTGACGCCCGGATTATCGCCGCCTCCAACCGTGATCTCGAAGCCGAAGTCTCAGCGCATCGCTTCCGCGACGATCTCTTTTATCGCCTCGACGTGATCGCGCTGCGCGTGCCCCCCCTGCGCGAACGCGAAGACGACGTGATTCCGCTGGCGCGCTGGATGCTCTGGGCGGCCGGGATGCGC
>DAHZDR010000188.1 GCA_027403435.1 Deltaproteobacteria bacterium | reverse complement strand
CATCTGTGGCAATGGCAATACGGCGACGGCCCAATCGGCTGGCGCTTGCGGCCTTTCAGCGCCGACGAGCAAGCAACTATCAGCGCGTTTTTCGATCCAATCGACCCGGACCCGATACACGCCGGCGGCGTGACGATTTATCGCGTGCCGCTCGAGCGGCTCGGCGCTTACGCCCGCTATACGCCGGCGGAGCTGCAAATCGACGCCGCGCGCGCGAAACTGCGCACCCTGATCGCGGCGGCCAACGACTATCTGGCGCAGGGACGCAATCCCGCCGGGCTGACGCTCTACGCGGCCGCGCGCCTGAAGCTCATGCCGCGGCGATGGCTGACCGGCGCGATCGCGGCCGACTATCCGCATCCGCCGCCGATGGTCAATGGCCTGCTGATGCGCTCGGACCACAAGGGCGGCGTCTTGATCGCGGTGCGCGCGCCGCGCGCCGCGCTGCTGGCGCTGCAAGCCGAGTACGCCAAATATTGCCGGAAGGCGCGGATCGCGAACCCGCGGCCGCCGCTGAACTGGGCGGAGTTGACACAGCCGATCCTGCTGCTCGACTTCGACCGCGCCGGTCTCGCGCAAGCCGCCGCGCACGCCGGCCGCGGCGCCTGACCAAGACCGCGTTTGCCGGAGCGTTCGATTGCGCTAGAATTTACCGGCTGTGTCATCAAGGGAAATTCAGGATTTGCATGTCGCCCGCACCGAGGCGCTAATCGCGCCGCGCCTGCTCAAGGAAGAACTGCGCGTGGACGAGGCGATCACGCAAACCGTGGTGGACGCGCGCGCGACGATCCGCCGGATTCTGCATGGCGAAGACCACCGCCTGCTGTGCCTGGTGGGACCGTGCTCGATTCACGATCCGGTCGCCGCGATCGATTACGCCGAGCGGCTGGCGCGGCTGCGGCCGGCGGTCGAGCGCCGGCTGTGCCTGGTGATGCGCGTCTATTTCGAGAAGCCGCGCACGACGGTCGGATGGAAAGGGCTGATCAACGACCCGCATATGGACGACAGTTGCGATATGCAGGCGGGGATCAGGATCGCGCGCAAGCTGCTGATCGAAATCAACCGCATGGGCCTGCCGGCGGGCGCCGAGATGCTCGATCCGATCACGCCGCAATACACCGCGGACCTGATTTCATGGGCCGCGATCGGCGCGCGCACCAGCGAGTCGCAGACCCATCGCGAGATGGCGAGCGGGCTGTCGATGCCGGTGGGGTTCAAGAACACCACCGACGGCAATCTGCGGATCGCGGTGAACGCGGTGGAATCGGCGCGCCGGCCGCATGCTTTCCTCGGCATCAACCAGGAGGGCGCGGCCGCGATTATCCGCACTTCGGGAAATCCCGACACGCATGTGGTGCTGCGCGGCGGCAAGACCTCGAATTACGACGCCGCGAGTATCGAGGAATGCCGCCGGATGCTGGCGGCGGCGGGACTGGAGCCGCGCGTGATGGTCGATTGTTCGCACGCGCAGACGGCCAAGGACTATACGCGCCAGCCGGCGGTGCTGCGCGCGTTGGTCGAGCAGGTCGCGGCGGGCGGCCGGGCGATCATGGGCGTGATGCTCGAAAGCAATATCGGCGCGGGCAATCAGCCGCTCAGCCGCCAGCGCGAGACGCTGGCCTACGGCGTATCGGTGACCGACCCGTGCATCGATTGGCCAACCACCGAAGCCTGCCTGATCGAGACGGCGCGGGCGCTTGACTAGCGCGGCGCGCTAGTCCTGGCGTTTTTCGGCGCGCAGCTTCTCCGCGGTGAGCATCGCGCCCAGCGCGATCGTATGCCGCACCGAGTAACGCTCGGGCCGCTCCAGGTCCTTATGCCGCCGATCGAGGCGCGCGAACTCCGCGAGAAACCGCTCGCGCGACTCGGCGAGCGTTGGCCGCGGCTCGAGGCGCCGTCCGGCCTGGAAGCGGCGTTCGAGCAGGGGCGCGACCGTGCTGGGCGCGGGCCTGAATTCGCGCGCCACGGTCGCGGCGGCCTCCTCGGCAAGACCGATTCGATCGGCGAAGAATCCGCCGTTCGCGTTGCGCGCGCGAAACACCTGTTTGCGGCCCGGCAGAGTTAATTTGCCCGGCGAGGTTTTGAGCCGGCCGACGCCGTTGTATTCGGCGAGCTTGTAGGAAATGTCGAGGGCGGGCGCGTCCGCGCTCACCACCATCGCCGTGCCCACGCCGAAGGCGTCGATTGGCGCGCCGGCGCGCGCCAGTTCATCGATCCGGAACTCGTCAAGATTGCCGCTGGCGAAGATCGCCACGTCGTTCAGCCCGCGTTGATCGAGAATGCGCCGCGCCCGCGCGCTCAAATCGGGCAGGTCGCCGCTGTCGAGCCGGATCGCCTGCAGCTTGCCGCCGCGCGCGCGCAGCTCAAGAGCGACGCGGGCCGCGTTTTCGACGCCGCGCAGGGTGTCGTAGGTATCGACCAGCAGGCTGCCCAGTTCCGGGAAAAGCGCGACGAAATGCTCGAAGGCGGCGATCTCGGTCTCGTGCGCCATGACATAGCTGTGCGCCATCGTGCCATGCAGCGGAATCGCGTAACGGCGGCCGGCAAGAACGTTCGAGGTCCCGTTGAACCCGGCCAGATAGCTGGCGCGCGCCGCGACCAGGCCGGCGTCGGCGCCGTGGCTGCGGCGCAGGCCGAAATCGACCAGGCGCCGTCCGCGCGCGGCGTGGAACGAACGCGCGGCCTTGCTCGCGACCAGCGAAGCGAGGCCGATCTGATTAACCACCAGCGTTTCGATCAACTGCGCTTCGATTAGCGGCGCATGGATTTCGAGGATTGGCTCCTCCTCGAAAAAAATCGTTCCCTCGGGCATCGCCACCACGTCGCCGGTGAACCGGAACGCCGCCAGATAGTCGAGGAAAGCCGGGGCGAAGAGCTTGAGCGAAGCGAGATAGTCGATCGCCGCGGGCGCGAAACGGAACTCCTCGAGCGCTTCGAGCAGGCGGTCGAGTCCGGCCGCGACCAAAAAGCCGCGCCGCTGCGGCATCCGGCGCACGCTTAAGGAAAAACCGGCGGGACCGTTGAGGCCGATCGCGAAATAGCTCGCGGCCATCGTCAGTTCATAGAGATCGGTCAGCAGGGCGGCTTCGTCGGCATCGAAACGCGGGTCGATCGGCATCGGGAGCATCCTCGGCGGCTATCGTGGCGGCGCGGTCACGCGGAAACGGCGGCGCCAATCATCGTGGAGGCTCGGGCGGACCGGGCGGGCCGGACGGCGGCGCGGCGGCGGCTTGCTCGTGAATCACGCGGGTTTCCGCCGGCGGACGCTCGCGCAGCCGTTCGCCCATTTCGCGCAACCGGCGCGCCACCAGATAATTGATCGTCCCCGGCTCGTCGATCGCGCCCGCGCGCACGCCGGTCAAAATTTCAATTCCCTGATCGATCGAATCGACCGTGTAAATATGAAAGCGGCCCTGTTTGACGGCCTCGATCGTGTCGTAGTCCAGCATCAGGTTGCGCAGATTGGCGCGCGGCGCCATCACGCCCTGATGGCCGGTGAGGCCGACCGCCTTGCAGACGCGGTAGAAGCCCTCAATCTTCTCGTTGACGCCGCCGATCGCCTGCACCTGGCCGTACTGATCCACCGAACCAGTGACGGCGAGGTCCTGGCGAATCGGCACGCCGCTCAGCGCGGAGAGCAGCGCGTAAAGTTCGGTCGAGCTGGCGCTGTCGCCGTCGATTCCCGAGTAGGACTGCTCGAAGCAGATGCTCGCGGTCATCGCGACCGGATTTTGCTGGCCGAAGCGGGCGCGCAGGAAGCCGCCGAGAATCATCACGCCCTTGTCGTGGGTCGCGCCGGAAAGATGCGACTCGCGCTCGATATTGATTACGCCGGATTGGCCGAGCGCGACGGTCGCGGTGACGCGCGACGGCCGGCCGAAGCTGTAGCCGCCGACGTCGAGCACGGCGAGGCCGTTGATCTGGCCGGCGGCGCGGCCGTCGAGATTGACGATAATCGTGCCGTTGGCGATCAGCCGGCGGATTTCCTCTTCGATAAAATTGCGGCGCAGGATACGCTCGTCGAGCGCGCGATCGACATGTTCGGCGTTGACCGCGGCGGCGTTGGCGGCGCGGGCGAAGTAGGCCGCCTCGCGCGCCAGGTCGTCGATCGGCTCCATCAGGCTGACCACGCGCGCGCGATCCCCCGCCATCCGCATGCCGAATTCAACGACGCGGGCGAGCGCGCCGCCTGTGAACGCCGGCAGCTTTTCGCGCCGGGCCAGCTCGCCGACCCGGGCGGCGTAATGCGCGGCGGACTCGCCGTCGGCGCCGATCACCGGCAGGATTTCGGCGCGCACCTTGAACAGGCCGCCGAACTCGGAATCGTAGAAATACAACAGATTGTAAAGTTGCGCCCCGCCGAGCACGATCACCTTGTTGCGGATTTCGATCGGTTCCGGTTTGAGTCCGCTCAGCGCGAGGAACGGAAACGGCTCGAAGGTCTCCGGCGTCATCCGGCCGGTCTTGAGGATGCGTTTGAGCGTTTTCCATACGCCCGGCTCGACCGCCGCGTCCTCCAGATCGAACACCAGAAAGCCGCCGTGGGCCTTCATGAACGAACCGGGAATGATCCGGGTGAAATTTGTGCCGGCGCGGCCGAGCGGATCGATCCAGCGCTCGATCGTGCCGAACAGATTGCGGTAAGTCGGCGCGTCCTCGCAAACCACGGGCGCGCCGGAACGGCCCGCGTTATCCACCACGACGTTGACCTGGTACTCGAAAAAGCGCGCGGCTTCCGTCGGCTGCGCGGCTGAAGTAACGCTCTCCATGTCCGGCGCGCGCGCTTCGTCCGCCAGGCGCGCTTCGCCCGCCGGTTCGCGGAAACGCTCCAGATGGCTCAGCATGTGCTCGGCGGCGTCGTCGAGATAGGCGGCGACGGCGGGATTGTCGAAATGCGTTTTCAGCGACGCGATCGCCGGCGTTATCAGCCGCGCGGCGAAGGCCCGCTCGATCGCGCGGATATCCGCCATCAGCTCCTGCATCAGCTCCTGCTGGCGCATCATCAGGTTGCCGAGTTCAGTCTGCAATTCGCCCTGAACCTGGCCGAGCCGTTCCTTTTCGTCGTCAGACAGCGCGGCCATCTCGCGTTGCAGATCCTCGGGCGACTCCGGCGTCTTGCCGCGCACCAACGGAATAAACATCACCTGCCCGCCCGGGGCGCTCTGAATCGCGAAGCCGCGTTCGCGCGCGCGGGTCTCGAAATTGCCGAACAACTCCTTGGCGCGCTTGTTGTATTTGTCGCGCAGCGCCGTGCGTTCATGGCCGAAATCCTCACGGCGGAAGGCCTTGGGAAGCTGGTCGATAACGAAACCGACCAGCGCCCGCATCCGCTGACGGAACTCGGCGCCCTGGCCGGGCGCGAGCGCGAGCGCAATCGGCGCCTCGGCGGCGCGGAAATTGTTGACGTAAACCCAATCGCCCGGCGTCGGCGCCGCCGCCGCCCGTTCCCGCAGCAGAAGCAGGATCGAATCGCGCTCTTCGCGCGTGCGCAGGCCGCTCACATACACGTTGTAGCCGGGCGCGTCGATGCCGATTCCGAGCCGAATCGCGTCGAGGGCGCGGCCCTGGCCGAGCAACTGATGGTCGTGGCCATCGCGCGCCAGCCGTTCGAGTTCGTCGGGCGCCACGGGCGAGATCCCGCGCAACTGGGCGGGCGCCAGCGCGGCCGGCGGCGCGGCCGGTTTGAGTTCAGCCGGTGCGAGTTCGGGTTCGCGGGCAATCGGTTCGTTTTCGTTTTTCGGCGCCATCGGTCCTTGTTTTCCAGCCGGAATCAGGCGGTGTGGGCGGCGTGGTTGTCGTTCGGCCGATTGGCCGGTGCGCTATTCGACTTTGATTCGCCGGCCGCGGCGTTTGGGCAGCGTGATCCGCAGCGCGCCGTCGCTCCAGCGGGCGCGCGCCCGATCGCCGTCGATCGCCTGGGGAAAATCGAATGCGCGCTCGCGCGCTTCGGCCGCGCCGGGAATCCGCACCACCAGCCGCCAGTCGCTCGCTTCGACTTCGATTCGGTCCGGATCGGCCAGCGCCGCCGCAATGGTCACCTCGTATTCATCACCGCGATCGACGATTACCGCGCGTTCATCCGCGCGCTCCCCTGACGGCCGCCATCGGCCCACCAGAAGCTCCTCGAATAATTCGTCGAAGGCCCGGTCGAAATCGCCAAGGCCGTGGATTTCGCGGGCGCCGGGTTTACGCGCGGCCATGCGCGGATATTAAACGAGATGCGGGCGCGCCGTCGAGCGCTCGCGC
>DAHZDR010000181.1 GCA_027403435.1 Deltaproteobacteria bacterium | reverse complement strand
CATCTGTTCGGCGGCGGACAGGGAGCGTTTTCGCGGCCGGAGCATACGCTGCCGCCGGGCTATAACTCGAAAGAGGCGACGCGCCGGCTGGCGCGCACGATGACCGCCGGCTCGGGCGGCTTTCTGGGAGTGAGCGCGGAGCAACTCGGCCGCGCCAAGAGCAACGCCGAGCCGGAAAATCTGCAGGCGGTTGCGGACAGCACCCGTCGCCGGCTCGCGCGCGGCGAAGCCACCATCGAGGAGGCGCGCGCGGCGATCTACAAGAGCTATCCGAAGGCGGTTGACGGACTGCAGATTATCGCCGGCACGCCCAAGACCGTGATTCCGAAGATTCGCAAGATTCTCGAAGTGCTGCGGCCGGGCACCTTCGGCGTCTTCCAGAGCCAAGGCCCGGTCAGCCTGGAAGATCGCATGACCAGCATCCGGCTGCTCGGGCAAGAAGTGCTGCCCGCCGTGCGCGAAATCGCCAGGGAGCTCGGCATCGTCGATCCGTACGAGCGCGCGCCCGGTTCGCGGCCCCTGGCGCCCGGCGCGCAACGCGAACAACTGGTTTCGCTGGAGCCGCTGCGGGCGCAGGCCTGAGGAGCGCGCGGCTGAATTGAACACGGACGCGGCGCCGGGACTCTCGGCGCCGCGCAATCTCCATAGCGGCGGCGGGCGTCGGCAACTGGCGTCCGCCGCCGCCGTTTATGATGCGCATTAAATTCGCCCCGGCGAGACGCCCGACTGAAGCGGACCACTCGCGCGCGTGGCCGTGGCGGATTAATATTTTCGACGGTCCGCGCGGCGGACCTAAATTTGAACGGAGCGATTAATCGCGATGGATAACGCGCAGGGCGCGGCGATCGGCGGGACCGATCGTCCGGGATGGTTCGCGGTCTGGATGCAGGCGAGCCGCGCATGGACGCTCGGGATGCCGTTCATGTGCGTATCGGTCGGAACCTTCGCCGCGTTTTATCGCGAGGGCGGGTTTTCGCCGTTGCGCTATCTGATGGCGGCAGTGGCCGCGATGGCGCTGCAGGCCGGCGCCAACATGGTCAACGATTACTACGACTTCATCAAAGGCACCGACTCGCCGGACTGGCAATCGCCTGAGAATTTCGGCCCGGGACTGGTGATTCAGCGCGGCTTCCTTCAGCCCAGGCAGGTCTTCATGGGCGGAATCGCCGCGTTCGCGGCGGGCATCACGCTCGGCCTGGCGCTGGCGTGGATCTGCGGATGGCCAATCCTGATGCTGGGCGCGCTCGGCGTGGCCGGCTCCTATTTCTACACCGGCGCGCCGATCAGTCTCGCCTATCATGGGCTGGGCGATTTCGTGGTGTTCGCGCTGATGGGGCCGGGGTATGTGCTCGGCGCCTACTACGTGCAGGCGCTGAGTTTTTCGGCGACGGCGGCGATTATCTCGCTGCCGATCGGACTGCTCTGCTCGGGCGTGCTGCAGGCCAACAATCTGCGCGATATCGACAACGACGCCGCCCACGGCAAGCGCACGCTGGCGGTGATTATGGGGCGCGCGGCGGCGATTGCCGAGCTCAAGCTGTCGAATCTCGGCGCCTATCTGATCGTGATCGTCGCGGCGCTGGCCGGACTCGCCCCGTGGCTCGCGATCGCGGTCGTAGTCACGGCGCCGCACGCGCTTGCGGAGACGCGGCTGATTGCGGAAGACCCGGACACCGAGCGATACAACCGCGCGATGATGCTGTCGGGGCAGCTTCAGTTCGAATTCGGCGCCGTGCTGGTGGCGGCCTTCGTGCTCGGACGGCTCCTGCGACATCTGTAGTATTCGCCGCGATCAACGATAGCGGCGCTCAGCGCGGCGGCGCCGCCAGCATTTTGTCAACCGCGCCGATATTGGTTTCGTGCGCGTCGGCCATCACGCGCAGAAACGCCGCGAGCCGCGCGTCGTCGATCGACGCGACGCGTTCGTTGATTTTGCGCATCACCCAGCGCTGGCCGCGGTTGAGCAATTCGAGTTTGCCCCTGAGATCGCCGACCGCGCGCACCTTTTCGACGAAGTCGCCCATGCGGCTGGAAGGATTGCCGCCGAGGCGCCGCACATGCGCCGCCAGTTCGCCGGCGAAATAACCTTCGTCATGCGCAACCTTGCGGAGCAACTCGCGCAGATCCAGCGACTCGCCGCACAGCTCCATCAGTTCATGCAAAACGCGCCCGCCCGCGCGCTCCGCTTCGCCGAGCGTATTGAGGAAAGACTCCAGCTCCGTATCCATTTTCGTTCGCTCCTCCATTCGGAATTCGCGGTTGCGAATCTACCACGCCCGCCGCGCGATCGTGGCGCGCGCCGGCGGCCGCGCGCCTAAAGCACCGGCACGACCGGACAGTACACTTCGCCGATCATCGAGCGGCGCTCGACCGCCATGCGCATCGCGCGCGCCAACGGCGCGAGCTCGGGCGCAACGCGCCATTGCGCGGAAACAAGGCCCACAATCTGTCCGTTCAGAAGTTTGCCGAACGCGCCGACCGGAACCGGCAGCTCCTCGATTCCCACGCGCGTCGCCGGGCTGAGGCCCGCCAGCCGCTTGGCCGCGGCGATCGCGTCGGTCATCGTGCCGAGTTGATCGATCAGTTTCACCTGTAGCGCCTGCTGGCCGGTCCATACCCGGCCCTGCGCGACCGCGTTGACCTGGGCGACGGTCAGGTGGCGCTGGGCGGCGACCAGCTTGAGAAAATACTGATAGGTGTCGCCAAGAATCTGATCGCGAAAGATTTGTTCCTGCGCCGGCGTAAAATCGGTGAACGCATCGAACATCGTGGCGTTCGCCCCCCGGCTCACCGCGCCGCTCGCGACGCCGAGCGAGCCGACGGCGCCGGCGATATTGAATTTTCCGCCCAGCACGCCGATCGAACCGGTGATTGTGCCGGGATCGGCGATAATTTTCGCCGCCGGCGTCGCGACCCAGAAGCCGCCCGAAGCGCCGTAACTCGACATGCTCACCACGACCGGTTTCTTCTTCGCCGTCAGCTCGACCGCGCGCCGGATCAGTTCCGACGCGATTACCGAACCGCCCGGCGAATCGACGCGAAAGACCACCGCGCGCACGCTCGCATCCTCGCGCGCGTCCTTGAACGCCGCGATCATGTCGTCGGAGGTCATCGCTTCCGACGCCGGCCCAAGCATCGGATCGAAACCGCCCGCGCCGCGCTGGATCGCGCCGATGCCGTACACGATCGCGATTTTGTCGCTCGCGCCGCCGATCCATCCGAGCGTCGGTCGCGCATAGTCGTCGTAACTGATCTCGTCGTGGCTCTCGCCGCGGTATTGCTTGACGCGATCGTCGAACTGATCTTCATATTCCAGCCGATCGAGCAGATGGTCCTGGAGGCCCGCCGCGGCGCTGAGCGGAGCGGAATCGATCGCCGCGCGAATCTGGCCGGGCGGCAGATGGCGATCGGCGGCCATCCCGGCCACAATCTGATCGAACATGTCGCCGGCGAGCGCGTTGTCTTCCTCGCGCTGGGCGGGCGTGAAATCCTTTTCGGTAAAGATATTCGCGGCGCTCTTGTATTTGCCGATCGAAGCGAAATTCGGCGTCACTTTGATCCGGTCGAACAGGCCGCGCGCGAAAATCTCCCGCATCCCGACGCCCAGGATGTTGAGTTCGCCCTGCGGCATCATCGAAACTTCGTCGGCCGAGGCCGCCACCAGGTAGGGCAGATTGCCGAAACCGCTCTCCCCCGCCGTTTCCATATAGGCGGTGGTCCATTTGCCGTGGCCGCGGAATTCGCGAATCATCGCGCACAGTTCCTGCGCCTGCGCCAGTTCCATCTGCGGATCGATCACCTTGATCGCCAGGCCAACGATCCGCTTGTCGCGTTCAGCCTGCGTGAGCGCCCGCCGCACCAGATTGAGCGAGGTCTGCGCCTGCTGCGTGAACAATCCCAGCGGCGATTCCGCGCCGCGCTCGACCACCGGGCCGTCGAGCTGCACGACCAGCACCGATCCGGGTTTATAGCGATGCGAAAGGTATTCGCTCGCCGCGACGATCAAAAACAATACAATCAACACGAAAATCGTGCGCAGGAGCCATCGGAACAGTCGCTTGAACATGCCACCCTCATGCGGTTCGGAACTTCGCTTCCGCCAGCCTATCCGCAACTCGCCGGCCGCGCGCTTGCCGCGGCTCGTCCGAGGCGCGCGCGATATGCTTGAATGCGGCGTCCGGAGAACAAATGCTAGCCAACCATAACCGCCGGGCTTCGGCCAGTCGCCAAGACGCACGCGCAACGGCGGATCGTTTCGCGCCGCCCCGCCCGCCGGCGCCGCGCCCGGCGGCGGCCCGATCCGCGCAATGAACGACCGATCTCCCGAGTTGCGCCGCGCCGGCGCGCTGCCGGACGCCGCCGCCGCGCCCTTGATGAGCGAGCGGGCGCTCGGCGCCGTCCATTACCGCATCATCGCGCTGTGCTTCGCCGCGTGGATTTTCGATTTCTATGACCTCATTCTCTACTCGTTCATCCTGGTGCCGATCGCGCGCGATCTCCATCTGACGCCGGCCGAATCCTCGCTTACGCTTGGCACGGCCTTCGCCATGACCGCGATCGGCGGCGTGCTCTTCGGTTTCCTTGGCGACCGTTGCGGCCGCAAGCCCGTCATTATCGTGTCGGTCCTGATCTATGGAATCGGCACGATTCTGTGCGCCGCGTCGCACGATTTGGCGCATTTGCTCGCTTACCGCTCCTTCACCGGACTCGGTGTCGGCGGCGAATGGGCGTCAGGACAGAGTCTGGTCGCGGAGACCATGCCGCCCGATCGGCGCGGACGTTACGCCTCCTATGTGCAGGTCGGCGCGCCGCTGGGCGTGATGCTGGCGGCGGCGGTCGGCGGCCATCTCGAGCCGATTATCGGCTGGCGTCACGTTTTCATGCTTTCCGCGGCGCCCGCTTTCGTCGTCGCGATTGCGGTATGGCGCTGGCTGCCGGAGAGCGACGTATGGCGGCGCGGCGGCGCGCGTCCCGCCCTGACGCGGCGCGCGATTCGCGAGCTCGCGCCGTTCCAGCGCGTGGTCGGCCGGTTGTTCGTGGTGCTGCTGGTCAACTCCGCCGCCTACTGGTTCACCTACACCTGGATGCCCAGCTA
>DAHZDR010000129.1 GCA_027403435.1 Deltaproteobacteria bacterium | reverse complement strand
ATGGCGGTCCGCCGGCGAGCAGCTCGACCCCTTCCGGAATATCGGAATAGTCGAGGCCGCGAACGTCGATCTCCCTTAACGGCCATCTGGCGACGTGCGCCACGCCGCGCCGCTGATTTTCGCGAATCGTCGCGCAGGCGTGACGATCGAAGTCCGCGACGAGCAGATGCTCGAATCCGGCTTGTGAGAGTCCGAGCGCCAGTCCCCCCGCTCCGACGAACAATTCAACCGACCGCATTTCTTCCGCTCCGCCCGCCAAGAAAGCGCGCCAGTTTCCCGCGCATTCGTTTTGAATCGTCCAATTCACACTCCCATATCACAAGCACACGCCATCCCGAAGCCAGAAGCTTGCGTTGATTGGCTAAATCGCGCCGCTGATTGCCCGCAAGCTTCTTGCGCCAGAAGGCGACGTTGGACTTGGGCGTTCGCGTGTTCGGACATCCGCGATGGCGGCGCCAGAAACATCCGTGCACGAAAATAACCTTGCGCGCGCCGATGAAAGCCAGATCGGGAACACCAGGAATATCGCGTCGATGAAGCCTGTAGCGATGCCCCATCGCGTGGACCATCCGCCGCACCGCGATTTCAGGACCAGTGTCCCTGCCGCGCACGCGCGACATGATTTCGCTCCGGCGCCGCGCGCTTACCGTGTCCATCGAACCTTTGGCTCCTTTCTCCTATTTTTGCCAGGCGCGGCGCCGGCGCAAGTCCGGAGGGGGTGGGAATTTGCCCGTTAGCGGGGAGCCGCGCGATTTGCTAAACCATCCCTTTCGGATGGGAGCCAATCACATGCGCGTTAACCTTACGATTAACGGTCAGCCGCGCGGCGACGAGATCGAACCTCGCCTGCTGCTGGTCCATTATTTGCGCGAGGTCGCCGGCCTTACCGGCACCCACGTCGGATGCGAAACCACGCTGTGCGGCGCCTGCACCGTCCTGCTCGACGGCAAGGCGGTCAAGTCCTGCACGGTGCTGGCGGCGCAGGCCGACGGCGCGAGCGTCACCACCGTCGAAGGCCTCGCCAAGGACGGCAAGTTCCATCCGATTCAGGAGGGCTTCTGGGAGGAGCACGGCCTGCAATGCGGCTACTGCACGCCCGGCATGATGATGGCGGCGGTGGACCTGCTGAACCGCACCACGAATCCGGGCGAGGACGAAATCCGCCACGCGCTCGAAGGCAATCTGTGCCGATGCACCGGCTATCAGCACATTATCAAGGCGGTTCAATACGCGGCGGAAAAGATGCGCGCGACGGCCGGGCGCTGAGCCGCCCGCCGATTGAAGGAGAATGACGATGGCGGTCATACCGAAATTCGTCGGCGCGCGAATCAAGCGGCGCGAAGACCCGCGGCTGATTTCCGGAACCGCAACCTACGTCGATGACGTGCGGCTGCCGGATACGCTGACGGCGGTGGTTTTGCGCAGCCCTCATCCGCATGCGCGGATCAATTCGATCGACGTCGCGGCCGCGCGCTCCGCGCCCGGCGTGGTCGCCGTGCTGACCGGCGAGGACCTGAAGGGCAAGGTCGGCGGCATTCCCTGCGTCGCTCCCGCGGAACATATCCCGTTCCATCCGCTGCTTGCGCAGGGCAAGGTGCGCTTCGTCGGCGAATCGGTCGCGGTCGTCGTCGCCAGCGACGCCTATCTGGCGCAGGACGCGGCGGATCTGATCGATGTGGATTACGATCCGCTCGACGCCGTGAGCGATCCCGAAAAGGCGCTCGCCGACGGCGCGCCGATTTTGCACGAAGAGTTCGGCGCCAATCTGGCCACCCGCGCGCTGATTCCGAATCCCGCCGTGGACGAAGCGATCGCCAAGGCCGATCGCGTAATTAAATTCCGGATCGTCAATCAGCGTCTGGCGCCCGTACCGATGGAAACGCGCGGCGTGCTCGCCCAATGGCATCAGGCGTCGGGCCAACTTACTCTATGGACCTCGACGCAGATTCCACATCTGCTGCGTTCCGCGCTTGCGGCGGTGCTGAGCCTGCCCGAAAATCGCGTGCGTGTGATCGCGCCGGAAGTCGGCGGCGGCTTCGGCGCCAAGCTCAATTTCTATCGCGAGGAAGCGCTCGTCGCATATCTGTCGCGGATGCTCGGCCGGCCGGTCAAATGGATCGAGCGCCGGCGCGAGAATCTCGCCACCACCACCCACGGCCGCGACCAGATCACCTATCTGGAAGTGCCGGTCAAAAACGACGGCACGGTGCTCGCGCTCAAAGCCAAATTCATCTGCGACATGGGCGCCTATCTACAATTGCTGACGCCCGCGATTCCCGGCTTTTCCGGCCTGATGATGACCGGATGCTACAAAATTCCGGCGATGTCGTTCGAGCAGGTGATGGTCTTCACCAACAAGATGGCGACCGACGCCTATCGCGGCGCGGGCCGGCCCGAGGCCGCCTATATCGCCGAACGCACCATGGACATGGTCGCGGCGGAACTGGGCCTCGATCCGGTCGAAGTGCGCCGGCGGAATTTCATTCCCAAAGAGGCCTTTCCTTACGCCACCTGCGCCGGCCTGGTCTATGACTCCGGCGACTATAACGCCGCCCTGAACAAGGCGCTCGAAATCGTCGATTACCCGAAGATGCGCGCCGAGCAAGCCGAAGCGCTCAAGCACGGCCGCTATATCGGCATCGGTATCGCCTCATACGTCGAAATCTGCGGAATCGGACCGTCCGCGATGCTGCCGCCGAAAGTCCCCGGATGGGAAAGCGCGACCGTGCGGATGGAGCCGGACAGCCGCATCACTGTTTTGACCGGCATCTCGCCGCACGGCCAGGGCCAGGAAACCACTTTCGCGCAAATGGCCGCGGACGCCTTCGGCGTCGATATCGACGACGTGGCCGTCGTGCACGGCGACACCGCGATCGTCCAATACGGCGTCGGCACCTTCGGCAGCCGCGGGCTTTCCGTCGGCGGCACGGCCGTAATGATGTCAGTCGGCAAGTTGCAGGAAAAACTCAAAAAGATCGCCTCGACCATGATGGAGGCGCCGCCCGATCAGTTGACCTTCACCAATCGCACCGTCGCCCTCAAAAGCGACGCCGCCAAGGCGATTCCCTTGCAAGCCGTGGTTGACGCCGCCTACGGATGGAAAATGCCGATCCCCGGAATGGAGCCCGGCCTCGACGCGACCAGCGTCTTCGAGCCCACCGGCTGCACCTTTCCGTTCGGCACGCATATCGCCGTGGTCGAAATCGATCCCGATACCGGCGTGGTCACGTTCCTGCGCTACGTCGCGGTGGACGACTGCGGCAATATCATCAGCCCGCTGCTGGTCGCCGGCCAGGTTCACGGCGGAATCGCGCAGGGTATCGCGCAGGCGCTTTACGAAGAGGTCGTTTACGACGAAAACGGCCAGTTGGTCACCGCCACCCTGATGGACTATGCGGCGCCGCGGGCGCGGATGCTGCCGCACTACGAACTGGCGCACACCGTCACGCCCTCGCCGCTCAATCCGATGGGCGTGAAGGGGGTCGGCGAAGCCGGCACGATCGGATCGACCCCGTGCATGGTCAACGCCGTACTGGACGCGCTCAAGCCGCTCGGCGTCCGCCATATCGACATGCCACTGCGCCCGGAAAAACTCTGGCGCGCGTTCAAGGACGCGAAGAAGGCGTAAGCAGATGTTCCCAAGCCAATTCGAATACCATCGCGCGGCCTCGATCAAAGACGCGCTCGACCTGCTCAAGCAGTTCGGCGACGACGCCAAGCTGCTCTCCGGCGGCCATAGCCTGATTCCGATGATGAAGCTCAGGCTGGCGCAACCGGCCCATCTGATCGACGTGACGAAAATCGCCGAGCTGCGCGCAATTTCCGAGAGCCACGGCAAAATCGTGATTGGCGCCGCCGCCACGCACGATACCGTCGCCAATTCCGACCTCGTGCGCGCCAAGCTCGGACTGCTGGCCGAGGCCGCGGCGGCGATCGGCGACGTTCAGGTGCGTAATCGCGGCACGATCGGCGGCAGCCTGACGCATGCCGATCCGGCGGCGGATTATCCCGCCACGGCTCTCGCGCTCGAAGCGGAAATCAAGCTCGACCGCGACGGCGGCTCGCGCGCCGTCAAAGCCGCGGATTTCTTCCTCGATCTGATGACCACGGCGATTCAGCCCGGCGAACTGCTCACTCAGGTGGCGTTCGCGCCAATTCCGTCAGGCACGGGCTACGCGTACCTCAAGTATCCACATCCCGCGTCGGGGTTCGCGATAGTCGGCGTGGCCGCGATCGCCGCGTTGGACCGGAGCGGAAAATTCGCCAACCTGCGCGTCGGCGTAACCGGCCTCGGTCCCAAGGCGTTTCGCGCGACAGCCGTAGAAGCCGCGCTGGCGGGCAAAGCGGCGGACGCCGCGACGATCGCCGCGGCGGCATCCAAAACCGCCGACGGCGTCGACGCGCTCGGCGATATTCACGCCTCGTCCGAATATCGCTCGGAACTGGCGCGCGTGTACGCCCGCCGCGCGATTCAGGCCGCCGTCGCGCGCGCCAAAGCATGACGGAAACGCATTCGCCGATGACTCGGAAAGCCGCACCAACCGCGACCATGGCGACGATCGGGCGCACGCGATGAAGATCACGGGCGAGCAAATCATGCCCGCGCCGCGCCAGCGCGTATGGGACCTGTTCAACGATCCCGATCGTCTGGCGCGGCTGATCCCGGGATGCGAAAAGCTGGAAAAGCTCGCGCCCGACGAATTCGCCGGCACGATTAACGTCGGTGTCGCCGCCGTCAAGGGCAGCTACGCCGGCAAGCTCAAGCTCGACGAAATCCGCCCGCCCGAGCATTACAAGATGCTGGTGGACGGCAAGGGCAAGCAAGGCTTCATGCGCGGCACGGGCATGCTCGATTTGGCGCCGCGCGACGGCAATCCGAACCAGACGGTGGTGAAATATTCCGGCGACGTTCAGCTTGGCGGGCCGTTGATGCAGGTCGGCCAGCGCGTGATCGACAGCGCCACCAAAATGCTGATGGGCCAGTTCTTCGCCGCCGCCGAAGCCGAACTCAAGGCCGAGGCCGCCGGCACGGTCGCGCGTCAGGGCTTCTTCCTCAATTTCTGGCGCTATCTGCTGAGTGCGATTCGTTCGTTCTTCAGACGCGACAACTAAGGAAGCTCTGCACAAAGACCCATCCTGTCATTCTGAGCATCCCACTTTGTCATTCTGAGCGTAGTGAAGAATGACAACCCAACTTGTGTGGAGTTTCCCTAAGGTTCTCCAATCATCGGCCGCCGCTCCGTCGAAATTTCTCTTGGCGGAGCGGCAATGCGTGGCAAGGATGGCATATGGCGTTGGCTGGCTGGATCGGGCTGACCACGCAGGGTGGCGCCAGAACGGTCAACGTCACGGTGACTTATCAGGATTCGGCCTTCGATACGGACGGCGCCGTTTGCGCCTTCACGGACCCAAGCGACGTAAGCTACAGTTTCCCAACGGTCTCAACGCGCCGGTAAGCTCACACTGACAATGAGCAATTCCGACAGCTCTTGCCCGGCTGAGGCCGGCAAATCGATCGCCTTCAACTTCTATGCGGAGATTCTTCGCCAGCGGCGAAGAATGACAAAAATGCCGGCCCCGGCTATTCGCCGGCGATCGTCATTTCGGCGATCTTGATCGTCGGCGCGACCACCGCCGCGCGCCAGCGCAGATCGTCGCCGATCATCTCGATCGCATTGAACATCTCGCGCAGATTGCCCGCGATCGTGATCTCCTGCACTGGATAGGCGAGTTCGCCGTCCTCGATCCAAAGGCCGCCCGCGCCGCGCGAATAGTCGCCAGTCACGGCGTTGACGCCGAAGCCGATCAGTTCCGTGACGTACAGGCCGCGCTTGACTGAACGGATAATCTCTTCCGGCGAGATTGCGCCGGGCTCGAGGTAAAGGTTGGTCGGGCTGACGGTCGGCGCGTCGCCCACGGCGCGCGCGGCGTTGCCCGTCGGCGCAAGGTTGAGCTTGCGCGCCGAATAGGTGTCGAGCAGATAGGTCGCGAGCACGCCCGCTTTGACGAGCGGCTTGCGCGTCGTCGGCAGGCCGTCGCCGTCGAACGGCTTCGAGCCGAGCGCGCCATTGAGCGTGCCGTCGTCGAAAATCGTCACGCCCGGCGCCGCGATCCGCTCGCCGAGCCGGTTCAGCAGGAACGACGCGCCCTTGTAGAGCGACGGTCCCGACGCCGCTCCCGCCAGCGCGCGCAGAATCGACGCGGCCATATCCGGATCTAAAATCACCGGCGCGCGCGTGGTTTTGATCTTGCGCGCGCCGAGCCGCCGGAGCGCCCGCTTCGCCGCCGTCGCGCCGACGGCGGCGGCGTCTTCAAGGTTTTTGAAATGGCGGCTCGCGGTGTACCAGTAGCCCTGTTGCATCGCGCCGCTTTCGTCCCGCGCGATCGGCGCGGCGCCAAGACTATACGAAGTGCCGTCATAACCGCCGGCGAATCCGTTGCTGTTGGCGAAGAAAATTTCGTAACGGCCGGAATCGAATTCGGCTCCCTCCGAGTTGCGGATTCGCGGATCGGCGCCGAGCGCCGCCCGTTCCGCCGTGCGCGCCAGCTCGAGCGCCTCGTCCGCGCCGACGATGCCGCGCTCGCCGTCCGCCAGATCAAGCTCGGGCAAACGCTTCGGATGGAGCGCCGGATCGGGAAGTCCCGCCGCCGGATCCGCCGCCGCCAGCCGCGCCATCGCGACGGTATGCGCGATGAAGTCGCGCAGGCCGTCGCGCTCCAGTTCGGCGGTCGAGGCCGTCGCCGTCGCCCGCCCGGCGAAAACCCTGACTCCAATCCGCCGCTCGCGCGAGCTCTTGAGCTTTTCGACTTCGCCCATCCGCACGCCCGCCGCAAGCGACTCCGCGCTCACGCACAGGACTTCCGCCGCGCTCGCGCCCGCCCGCCGCGCCTCATCGAGCGCCCATTCGGCCAGTGCCGGATCCACCTGCGCCATCGCCGCTCCCTCGCGCCCTTACGCGCGCGTTCCGCCGACCGTAAGTCCGTCGATCCGGATGGTCGGCAGGCCGACGCCGACCGGCACCGACTGGCCGTCCTTGCCGCAGGTCCCGACGCCCGAATCCAGCGCCAGGTCGGCGCCCACCATCGAAACCCGCGTCAACACGTCGGGGCCGTTGCCGATCAGCGTCGCGCCCTTGACCGGCCGCGTCACCTCGCCGTCCTCGATCAGGTACGCCTCGCTCGCCGAAAAGACGAACTTGCCGTTGGTGATATCGACCTGGCCGCCGCCGAAGCTGACGGCGTATAGCCCGTGCTTGACCGACTTGATTATTTCTTCAGGCGTCGATTCGCCCGGCAACATGAAGGTGTTGGTCATCCGCGGCATCGGCGCATGCGCGAAGCTTTCGCGCCGGCCGTTGCCGGTCGGCTCCATCTTCATCAGCCGCGCGTTCATCCGATCCTGCAGGTAGCCGCGCAGGACGCCGTTTTCGATCAGCACGGTGCGCGAGGTCGGAGTGCCCTCGTCATCGACATTGAGGCTGCCGCGCCGATTCGCCAGCGTGCCGTCATCGACGACGGTGCACAACCCGCTCGCCACGCGCTGGCCGATCCGGCCGGAAAAGGCGGATACGCCCTTGCGGTTGAAGTCGCCCTCGAGTCCGTGGCCGATCGCCTCATGCAGCAGAATCCCCGGCCATCCGTTGCCCAGCACCACGACCATCTCGCCCGCCGGCGCCTCGATCGCTTCGAGGTTGACGAGCGCCTGATGGACCGCCTGGCGAACATATTCCTTCCAGCGGTCGCCTTCGAAAAAATAGCTCCATTCGACCCGGCCGCCGCCGCCGAAAGCGCCGGCCTGGCGGCTCTTGCCGTCGTCGGCGATCACCGAGACGTTGAGCCGGCAGAGCGGCTGGACATCGGTCGCGATTCGGCCGTCGCTGGTCACGACCATCACGATCTTGCGCTCCGCCGCGAACGAGGCCATCACGTTATGGATTCGCGGATCGGCGGCGCGCGCCATTTCGTCAATCTGATGGAGCAGGCGCGCGCGTTCCTCGAGCGGAACTTCGAGCGGCGTGCTTGCGAGCTCGTACAGTTGATGGCGCGCCACCGGACTCCCCACCGCGACCGGCGGCGGCGCGCCGGAGCGGCGATCGGCGATCGCCCGCGCCGCTTGCGCCGCAAGCCGCATCCGATCGACCGTCACCTCGTCGGAGTAGGCGTAGCCGGTGCGATCTTCGGCGCACACGCGCACGCCCACGCCATGCGCAACCGACTTGCTGGTATGGTTGACCATCGACTCTTCGAGCCCGAGGCCTTCGGCGCCGCGGTACTCGAAGTAAAGGTCGGCGTAATCGGCCTTGCGTTCCAGCGCGCTGCCCAGAATGAGCTCCAGCGCGCTTTCATTCATGCCGAATCGATTGAGAAAAAATTTTTCAGGCTGAGCCAGATCGTTCGCCATCGCCATATACCGTCCCGCGGATCATTCTAACAGACTAACAGACGCGCGTGGCGCTCAGCGCCAACCGCCGGCGGCGCGCGCCGTGCGATGCGAAAACGACGACGCGCTCCCGGACTTCCGGAAGCGCGTCGCTTGCGGATGGCGCGGGCGCGTGAGGCGTCATCCGGCCGCCGCCCGCCGCCGCGGCTCGGCGCCCTGCGCGTCGCGGCGCGCGGCCTTCTTCTTGCGGGGCTTTTTCGCTTCCGCCGCTTCGGAAAGGCCGGTGAACTCGATAATCGAGAGCGGCGCGGCGTCGCCGCGTCGCACGCCGTACTTGATCACGCGCGTGTAGCCGCCCGCGCGATCCTTGAAACGCGGCGCGATTTCATCGAACAGCTTCTTCACCGCGTCGCGCGATTGCACGAAGTCGAAGGCCAGCCGGCGGGCCGCCAGATCGCCGCGCTTGCCCAGCGTGACCATCCGGTCCGCGAACCGCCGCAGCTCCTTGGCCTTGGCGTCGGTGGTCTTGATCCGTTCGTGCTGAATCAGGCTCAGCACAAGATTCTTGAAAAGGGCCTTGCGATGAGCCGACGAGCGGTTCAGCTTGCGGCCCTGGTTCAGATGGCGCATTGATAATGAACTCCCCGGAGCGCGCCCGTCAGGCGGACTCGCGCCGCTCCTGCTCTTCCCACATCCGGTCGAGCTCGCCGCGCGGCGGCAGATTCTCCAGCCGCATGCCGAGCGACAGGCCCATGTCGGTGAGCACTTCCTTGATTTCGTTGAGCGACTTGCGGCCGAAATTCTTGATTTTGAGCATGTCCTGCTCGCTGCGCTGCACCAGTTCGCCAATATACTTGATGTCGGCGTTCTGCAGGCCGTTGAAGGCGCGCACCGAAATCGGCAGGCCCTCGACCGGACGATACAGATACTCGTTGAACGCCGGATGCGCTTCCGCGTGGGCGCCCGCGGCCGGCGCTTCGGCCTCTTCCTCGACGCCCGCGAAAATCGACATCTGATCGCGCAGCACGCGGGCGGCGTAGGTCAGCGCGTCGCGCGGCGTGATCGAACCGTCGGTCCAGATTTCCAGCGCCAGCCGATCGTAATCGGTGCGCTGGCCGACGCGGGCGTTGGTCACGACGAAATTGACCTTTTTGATCGGCGCGAAAATCGCGTCCAGCCGGATCGTTCCGATCGGCTCTTCGTCTTCGCCGCGCTCGCCGGGCACATAGCCGCGCCCGCGCTTGATCACCAGCTCCATATCCAGATCGGCGCCCTTGTCGAGCGTCGCGACGTGGCGTTCCGGCGTAAGGATTTCGAGGCTCGGACCGCCGCTGATTTCGCGCGCCGAAACGACCGCCTCGCCCTTGGCGCGAAGCGTCGCCGTGAGCTCCTCGCCCTCATGGAGCCGCAGGCGCACTTCCTTGAGGTTGAGGATAATATCGGTCACATCCTCCTTGACGCCCGGGATCGTCGAGAACTCGTGCAGGACGCCCTTGATCCGCACCGCGGTAATCGCGTAACCCGGCAGCGAGGAAAGCAGCAAGCGGCGCAGCGCGTTGCCGATT
>DAHZDR010000120.1 GCA_027403435.1 Deltaproteobacteria bacterium | reverse complement strand
GACAGGATGCGCGATCAGCCAGCACGATTGGGAGACCGGGCTGTCGGCATCTCTGCGAGACGAATGGAAAGACCCGTATTATTTTTGCATCTACGGGATACTCAGTCTGATCAGAACAAGGGTGCTGAGAGGCCGTACCAGCCTGCCTCTCCCGCTGTTTTTCCTCTTCGACAATAAGCCAAAGTTTGAGGGTGCGGCCCTAAAGCTCTATCGCGAATACCAGCAAGCGTACGATCCCGATGAAAAGATATTCGATGGATTCGCGTCTGGAAGCCGAAAAAAATACAAACCTTTACAGATGGCGGACCTTCTGGTCGGCGTAATCAATCGGCGATTTGAAGAGATGACGCATGGCATACAGCCGGAATTAAGCAAGATGAAGAAACCGATGGACCTTCTCTTGAGGAAAGAAATCGCAATTGCGTTCCCGACCGCCGAACTGATCGCGCAGTTCGCAGACTTTGCGCAACGCCATCCGTTACAAGTTTAAGATTCAGTCTTTGAAAAACGGAAAAGCGGCTTGACCATCCGCAAGAGACAGTTACTCAATCACACCTGCGCGGTCGGCCAGTTGGGTGGGGGTGAAGAAGTTCGCCCTTACCGGATGAGACGGCAAGCGGCTATGACTGGCGCATGCACCTTTCGCGCGCCATCCCGCTCATTGTCTTACTGGCGCTTGTTGGCGGGAGCTTCCTTGCCGGGATTGGACGCCTTGTCGGACGGCGTGGAGCGCGGCTTCGGCCGCCGGCCGAGATCGGCCAGCGTGCGGCGCACGACGAAATTGCCCGGCTCCAGCTCGAACGCCCGTTCCAGATAGTTAATCGCGCTGGCCAGCCGCTCCGTGCGCATGCACACCCTGCCCATCGCGAGCAGCAGTTCGGCGTGATCGCCGCCGGCCTCGCGCGCCAGCTTGAGCATCTTGAGCGCCGGCTCGAAATCCTCGCGATCGGCCAGCAGCAGGCCAAGGCCGAAGGTCGCCGCGTGATTGAGCGAATCGAGTTCGAGCGCCTCGCGATAGAGCGCGTAGGCTCCGCGGCGCGCGCCTTTGAGCCGCAGGTCGTCGGCGGCGTCGGCCAGCCGGCTCGCCTCCTCTTCCAGCGCCTGGACTTCAACTTCGACTTCGGCGGCGCCGGCGGTCAGTTCGGCCATCACGATGCGCACGCGCGGACCGAGGTAGTCGCCGAGCCGTTCAAGGATCGCCTGATCGTGGCCGGGCGCGATGTCGAAGAAAATCGCGCCCAGCAGATCGCCGATATGGTCGTCGCGCAGTATCCGGAGCTTCCGATGTCGCCTTGCCCGCCGCATCCCCGCCGCTCCGTGAACTCGGTTCAGACCCGCTCGTCGGGGTCGAACAGTTTGCGATATTCGTCGAGCGCGAAGCGGTCCGTCATCCCTGCGATATAGTCCGCGACCACGCGCGCCATTGGTTCGCCGTCGCGTTCGACGCGGGCCAGCACATGCGCCGGCATCTGGCGCGGCTCCGCCATGTAGGTTTCGAACAGGCGCGCGAGCGCCCTGCCCGCCTTTTGGGTCATCCGGATGACCCGGTAATGGCGATAAAGCCGGTCGCGCATGATGCGCTTGAGCTCGGCGACCTGCGCGTCGATTTCCGGCCCGAAGGCCGCGAGCGCCCTGCCCGCCCGCCGCACGTCGTCAACGCTTTCGATTCGCGCGGCGCGCAGTTCACGATCGATATTCGCCGCCAGGTCGGTCGCCATCGCGTCGATCATGCGAATCACGGTCTGATCGCGCGTGACCCGCTCGTCGGCGTCCGGAGCCGCCGCGCGCGCCGCGGCCGCGGCCTCGCGATACAGCCGCGACGGTTCAAGCTCGGCCGCGGTCAGCATCTGCGCCTTCAAGCCGTCGTCCACGTCATGGGCGAGATAGGCGATTTCGTCGGCCAGATCGACAATTTGCGCCTCAAGGCACGGATACAGTTCCGGGTCGAATTCGAGCGCCGCCGCGCGGCCCTTGAACGCCGAATGCTTGATAATGCCTTCGCGCACCTCCCAGGTGAGATTGAGGCCGCGAAAATGCGGATAGCGCACTTCGATCCAATCGACCGTGCGCAGGCTCTGCGAATTGTGGTCGAAGCCGCCATGCTCGCGCATCAGGCCGTGCAGCACGCGTTCGCCGGCGTGACCGAAGGGAGTATGGCCAAGGTCGTGCGCGAGCACGACCGCCTCCGCCAGGTCGCGGTTGAGGCCGAGCGCGCCCGCGATCGTGCGCGTAATTTGCGCCGCCTCAAGCGTATGGGTCAGGCGGGTGCGGTAGTAATCGCCCTCGTGATTGACGAAGACCTGCGTTTTGTATTCAAGACGGCGGAAAGCGGCGGAATGAACAATACGGTCGCGGTCGCGCTGAAACGCCATGCGCATCGGATGGGGCGGTTCGGGAAACCGCCGTCCGCGGCTCATCCGCGAGTGCATCGCGTAGGGCGCGAGCGTGCGCGTTTCAATTTGTTCGAGGTCCTCGCGCGTGCGCAGCATCGTGAACGGTTCCGCCGCTTTCGAATCTACCATGCGGGCGCGAGTTTCCGAACCAACGCCGCGCGTGCCGGCCGTTCACGCGCGAAAAACCCGCGAAAATCCTGTTCAACCGGGCGCCGCGCGCTCTATAATTAGCGCGTGGAGGATGGTTTGGCGGCGGTGCGATTGGCCACGGCATTGCGATGCGTCCGGTGGGGCGCGATGCTGCTTGCGGGCGCGATTTTCGCGGCCTGCTCGGCAAATCAGATACCGCCCGCGCCGCCTCCGCCGTTCGTGGCCGCGCCGGCCGCGCCGGTCCATCGGACCTCCGTCGTTGGCGTCGCGTCATGGTACGGGCCGGGCTTCAACGGCCATCGCACCTCGAGCGGCGAAATCTACAATCAGAACGATTTGACCGCCGCTTCGACGGTTTTTCCGCTCGGTTCGCGGCTGCGCGTGACGAATCTCGGCAATGGCGAATCGGTGGACGTGACGGTCAACGATCACGGGCCGTATGTGAAGGGGCGCGATCTCGACCTGTCGCGACTGGCGGCGCGGCGGATTGGCATCATCGGTTCGGGCGCCGCGCGCGTGCGGATGGTCGTGCTGAAGACGCCAGCGGGCGGTCCGGCGCTCGGTGAGCGCTATTACGTGCAAGTGGGATCATTCGCCGACTGGCGGCACGCCGATCGGGTCCGCGCGCGGCTGGAGGCGAAATACCGCGACGTCGGGATCGAGACCGTCGGCGACTCTACGGCGCGTTATTATCGCGTGCGGATGGGATCGTTTGAATCGCATCAGGACGCGGCGGCGCGCGCCACGCGGATGATTCGTCTGGGTTACCGCGCTTTCGTGATCACCGAGTGAATAACGACGGCCGCGCCCGCGCTCGGACGCCCCGCGCGACGGAGACGGGCTTGCGAGCCGATCCGGCGGACGACTATCGTGCGGCAGGCGGTCGCTCCGCCGATGCGCTTTCCGTAACCGTCGGCAGGCCGCGTCCGCCGCGATCGCAATGAATCCCGCCACCCGATTTTTCCGCCGGTTAGCCCGCGCCGCCCCGCTCGCGATCGTCGCTTTGACGCTCGCCGGATGCGCCTATGCGCTGGTGCATGACGGCGTGATCGATCAATCGAAGGCTGAGGAAGTGCGCACGCGGATTCAGCAATTCCGCGGCCTCGATTTTATCCGGCCGGTGCCGCTGGTGGCGAAGACGCGCGATCAGGCGCAGGCGATGCTCGAAGCCGAGATGCGCCGCGAGCATAGCGACGAGGATTTGCGGATCGGCGGGATGAGCGGCGCGATGACCGGGCTTTATCCGCCCGGGATGGACCTCAAGCGCCGCACGCTCGCGCTGATGCGTAACCAGATCGCCGGCTTTTACGATCCGCACGACAAAGAGATGGTGCTGGTCGAGGGCGCGGTGGACAAGAGCCTGTGGAACCGCGCGGCCGGCATGATGGCCCATCGCGACATTATCGGCGAGATGATCCTGGCGCACGAACTGACCCACGCGCTGCAGGACCAGCACTTCCATATCGAACGGATGCTCGATCGGACGGAAGACAACGACGATCGCAATCTCGCCTTGAAAGCGCTGGCCGAAGGCGACGCGACGCTGTCCGGCTATGGCTACGTGATGGGCGGACTCGGCCGGCAATCGGTTGACGCGATTCTTTCGCGCATGAACGACCTGCCGCGGATTTTCGCGGCGCAGTCGGGCAACGTGCCGCGCGGCCTGAGCGCGCCGATGATTTTCGAGTACGCGGCCGGCGTGCGTTTCGTCGCGATCGCCTACGAAAGCGGCGGCTGGGCCGCGGTCAACGCGCTCTACGCGCATCCGCCGCTCTCGTCGCTGCAAGTGATGGATCCCGGCGATTACTATGGCCGGAGGCTCGATCCGGCGCGGATCGAAATCGCGGGTTATCGGGATTTTTTCGGCGGATGGCGCAAGGCCGACGACGACACCTACGGCGCGCTGCTGCTCAAAACGATTATCCAGCGCAACCTTGGCGATGAGTCGCCTGACGCGGACATCATTGAACAATGGGCGGGCGATCGGGTGCTGGTGTTTGCGAAGGGCGACGCTCTCGCGATCCTTTGGATTGTCGTCTTTCGCGACGCGGATGCGGCGGCGCGTTACGCGAAAATTTATAGTTCGATTCTCAAGCGCATTTCGGGGCCGGAGACGCCCTGGCGCGTCGCGGCGCGCGGCGATGGAGTGCTGATTGCGATTGGTCCGCCGGCCAGGAGTTTCGATCGGCTCGCGCCGGCGGTATGGCGCGCTAGCACGATCGTGATTCCGCCGCCGCAAGCGCCGCCCACGCCGGCCGGACCGGAAATTCAGACGCTGGCCGCGCCCGCCGCGACGGCACGATGACCTCGAGGCCGCGCGGCGCCCGCGGGCGCCTTTTGATGTCCGGCGGCGTTCAGCGAGCGGCTGGCCGCGCAGCGGAACCCACCGGCAGTGCGGTCCCTGGCGAATGTCCGGGGCGATGAATCCAGAACACGTCCCACGGAATATCCGCCGGCCTGAGCGGCGGATCGAAGCTGGCGAGCCAGGTCGCGCCGGTGAGCCATCGCGCGGGCGCAAGCTTCAGGAACAACAATTCGAACGTGTCGGTAATCTGCGAATCGGCGGGATTCCAGCGGATTTCCTTGAGCGCGTGCGAGATCGAACCGCGTGTGGCGGCCGGCTGGCGCAGATGGTCAAGCATCAGGGAGGTGTGCGGACCGATTAGCAGCGGCGGCAATTGAAGCATAAACCCAATGGCGGCGAGCGCGCCGAAGCGCGGGGCGCGAAAGATCGATAGCGGCGACCGTGATCAGCGCCGCCATCGTCGAT
>DAHZDR010000092.1 GCA_027403435.1 Deltaproteobacteria bacterium | reverse complement strand
GGAATCCCCGGATGGCTGTTGTAGGCGAGTTGGCGATATACGACCGCGGTCGTGGTGCAAGCGCGATTGCCGAAACGGTCGGCGGTGCAGAAACTGGCAAAGCCGTTTTTGGCTGAAAGCACCAGCAGATACGGTTCGTCGGGAAACCAGACGTTGGCGAGAACCTTGTAGCCCATGTCCGGCTCCTGCGGATTCGGAAAGGGCATCCCAGCGACATAATTGGCGACGCCCATGGTGCCATCGGGATTATGCACCACACGGGTCTGCGCGCCGTATTTTTCGCTCGCGCTAAGATAGGCCTTGGACAGCGGATGAATCACCGTGGGGCCGACCGGCATCTGCGCGTTGGACGGCATCTTCCAGAAATAGTTTCCCTGGAAGAAATCGATCATCCCGACCGGCATGTACTGCTTGTATTGCTGCCAATTCGCCGGCGTGATGGTCGTGCCCGGCGCGATCGTGCCCTGATGGGCGGTATCGGCCAGCCACTGATTCATCGTGTCCTGAACGGGATCGGCATGAGCCGTCCCAATCAGTGAACCTGCCGCCAAAATCAGTAGCAGGGCCCCAACTCTTCTAAAAATTTTTCTCATGTTCGCGATCTCCCTCCTTCCGCCTCGCGCGGAAACCCCCAATTAATTCGCGTTGCTTCACGCCTGACGCCCTGCTCTCCCCGGTATTATCGCGCCGACGTGACATTGCATTAGCGCCATCTTAGCTAACCTGTCAATGATCTTTCGGTACGATTGGTTCTCATTTAGCGACGGATTTTTTAAACCCGGTTACGCCGCCCATTACCTGCCAAAATTTTCGGTGAATCCGAATTCCCGCGCGCCATCCGGGCGGCAAAATGGCCAGCCAGGGACGCGGCTATCTCAGGCTGTGGGGAAGGAGAATTTTCGCCAACGCGAAGAGGAAGATCGGAAGATTGTCAGACCTTGTCGAGCACCATCACCAGCAACACCATCGGCAGATAGACCAGCGAGACCAGCATGACGCGGCGGGCGTCGGCGGCGACTGTGGGCCGGCGTAACAACTTCAGCGCGTGATAAAGCATCAATAAGCCCAGCACAAGCGCAATCGGCAGATAGATCCGGCCGGCGAAACCCATCAATGTCGGTAGCGCGCCAAACGCCACGAGCGCCACCGTCGCCGCGATCATCACGAGATTCGCGGGATTGCCCCACGTGCGTTCGCGCGGCAGCAGCTTGTAGCCGGCCCGATCGTAATCCTGTTGATAAAGCCGCGCGATCGAGAGCGCGTGCGGCAATTGCCACAGAAACATGATGCCGAACAGGACCAGCGGTTCGGCGGCAAGGCTGTTACGGGCGGCGGCCCAGCCGATCACCGGCGGCAACGCGCCCGGCGCCGCGCCGACGATCTGGCATAGCCAGGTGTGGCGCTTCATCGGCGTGTATGCGCCCAGATAAAGCACGGTAACCGCGGCCGTGACGCCCGCAGTCAGCGGATTCACCGCATTCCAAAGGTAGGCGATTCCACCAGCGGTCGTGACCAGGCCGAAGACCAGCGCCTCGATCGGTTTCAGCCGTCCCGAGGGCAGCGGCCGATGGCGCGTGCGGTTCATCCGCGCGTCAAAAGCGCGTTCGATATATTCATTGAGCGCGAGCGTGCCGCCCGCCGCCAGCGCCGTGCCCGCCAGCGCCTTGAGGGCCACCGCGAGGTCGAAACGCGCGCCGTCGCCCATGTAGAAGCCGGCCAGCGTCGTGATCAGCACCATCAGGAGCACGCGCGGCTTGGTCAATTCGAGATAGGCCGTCGCGCGGCTGTACAGCGAAAGCATGCCCGCGTCGAGCGCGGCGGCTTCGGAATTCAAACGGTCACCTGGTTTTTCATCATGTCCGCTTCGGCCGGCTGGAGCTTAGCCGCTTGCGCCGCCGAGGCCAAGCCGCCGCGCGCCCAGAGGCGAATCGAGAGCGCCACGCTGGTGGCCAGCACGCCCGCTCCCACCAGCACGTGCGTGGTCGTGGGCAGGACCGCCCGGCCGCTCCAGATAGTGAGCGCGCCGAGGGCAATCTGCGTGGCCAGCAGCTCCAGCAGCAGGAGCGCCGGGCGCGTCAGTTGGCGCACGCCGCGATAGCTCCGAAAGATTCGCGCCGCCATCCAGACGACGAGGATGGTCACCACGATCGCGCCACAGCGATGGGCGAAATTCACGTCAACGCCCAGCGAAATGAAGGGTGGAATCAAGCCGCCGAACGCGGTCGGAAAATCCGGAATCGCCAGTCCCGCTCCCAGATGGCGCATCACGGCGCCGATCAGGATTTGCGCGTAAATCGCCGCGGAAGTGGCGATCGCCAGCGCGCCAATCCGCGGCCCGCGGCCGTCCGGCGCGATCGGCGGCGCCGTGCCGAATGCGGGATTGGTGAACAGCGCGATCGCGACCATCACGCAGACCAGCGCCTGCGCGGTTGCGGCATGCGCCACCGCCACCGGCAGCGGCAGCAGATAGAGCACCGTGAGGCCGCCGAGAATCGCCTGCGCGATAATGATCGCAATTGCGGCCAGCGCGAGCCGCCGCACCCAGCGGCGCGGCTCGACCATCCAGGTCCACGACGCCAGCACCGCCGTCAGGCCCACGACCACGCCCGCGGCCACGCGATGGCCATACTCGAAACGCACGCCGCCCACCAGTTTGGGCACCAGATGGCCGAACGCGAGCGGCCAATCGGGCACCGCTAGGGCCGAGCCGGTGGAGGTCACAAGGCCGCCGATAAAAATCAGCGCGAAGGTCGCCGCCGCGGTAAGAATCGCAAAGCGATGGAGCGCGGGGGCCGGCCTGGAACTGGCAAGCGAAGTCTCGGAAAACGGCATCACCGTATATTTTGCGCGACATTTCGCGCGCGGCGCGAGGGCGCGCCGGTTCACTGCCATCATTAGAAAATTGCAAACAACGGCTTTGTCAGATCAACCAAATCTTAAAGAACATAGCAAGGTTGATCGGCCCTCGCCAGACGCTTCGCCGGCCTTCAGGCGGAGACCGCCGGCCGCGCCTCACGCGGCGTGAACTTCACCGGCATCCGCTTGATCCCCGCGACGAAGTTGGAGCGCAGGCGCTCGACCGGCCCGGCCAGCTCAAGGTCCGGCATCCGCCGCGATACTTCCTCGAAAATCACGCGCATCTCGAGCCGCGCCAAATTGGCGCCCAGGCAGAAATGCTCGCCGTGGCCGAACGCCAGATGGTCGTTCGGGGCGCGCGTCACGTCGAAGCGATCCGGCTCCGAAAATTGCGCCGGGTCGCGATTCGCCGCCGCGTTCCAGAGCACGACGCGCTGGCCCGCGCGGATTTGCCGGCCGCGAATTTCGAGGTCGCGCGTGGCGGTGCGCATGATATGCGTGACCGGGGAGGTCCAGCGCAGAAATTCCTCGATCGCCGCGGGCGACTCGGGATTGGCGAGAAACTTCGCGCGCTGCGCCGGATGCTGGATCAGCGCGAGCATCCCGCCGGAGGTGGCGTTGCGCGTGGTCTCCTGACCGCCGAGAACCAGCATAATCGCGTTGAACGAAATTTCCTCCTCCGAAAGCGGCGCGCCGTCCGCCGCGCCATGCACCAGCGCGCTGATCAGATCGTCGGTGGGATGGGCGCGGCGGCGTTGCGCCTCTTCGACGAAAAATTCATGCGCCCGCGCCTGCGCCGCGTAAACCGCCTCATGGCCGCTGCGGCCGCGCGCGTATTCCTGGTCGTGGCGGCCGATAGTCTCGTTGGCGATCGCGAACATCAGGCCCCAATGCTCGCGCCCGATACCCATCATTTCGCAGATTGCGGCGGTCGGCAGGCGCGCCGCGATCTCGGCGACGAAATCGCATTCGCCCCGTTCGATCACCGCATCGACGATTTCAGCGCAAATGCGGCGGATCATCGGCTCATGCGCTTTGACCGCGTGCGGCGTAAACCGGCGGCTCACGACCTGGCGGAGCGGCGGATGACGCGGCGGATCGGTGAGGATCATCATCTTGCCGAAACCGCTCTGACGCGGCGGCGGCGGTTCTCCAAAGAACAGCGTCACGCCGCGTTCGGAACTGAGGCCAAGCGGATCGCGATAGGCCGCCAGCACGTCGTCGTAACGGGTGAGCGACCAGAAGCCGCGTCCGGGCTGGCGCTCTTGCCAATGCACGGGATCCCGCTCGCGGAGCGCGTCAAAGGCCTCGTTAATATCGCCGGTGACGAAAAAATCGATGTCGGCGAGATCGATCTGTTCGAGCGTAAGCATCGGAAACCCCATCCTGGCCCGGCGGCGCGCCGGAAATTGCCGGCGCCACAGTCAGCCGGACTTGTGGATAATAGGCAATCTTTGCGCCGCATTAAAACGATTTCGACCGCGAGCGGTTGGCGGCGCGCTCCGGTTTGGCTAAAACTGCATGCGCCGCGTGCCCAAAGCGAAAGGACAATCGATGCCGCTGCCAGCCGACACCATCCCCCGCGTATTCGAGAGTCAGGCGCGGCGCCTCGACAACCGCGCGTTGCTCAAGGACAAGCACGACAAGGTCTGGCGCGACCATTCATGGAGCGCGCTCGACGACCAGATCCGGCGTTTGCGCGCGGGACTGGCGCGGCTCGGGATTCAGCCCGGCGATCGGGTCGCGATCCTGGCCGAAAACGGTCCGCATTGGATCGTGATGGACCAGGCGGTGCTGGGCCTGGGCGCGGTGGTCGTGCCGCTCTACACCACCAGCGGCGCCGAGGAGACGCGCCATGTCCTCGACGACTCCGGCGCGCGGCTGGTCGCGGTGTATGGCGACGCGATGATCGCGAAGCTGCGCGGCCTCGGCAAGCTGCCCGAGCTCGAAGGCGCCATCGCGATGCATCCGGGGGCGGCGACCAGCGACGACGAGACGCTCGAAGTGATCACGGTCCAGCAGTTGAGCGGATTCGAGCCGCTGGGCGCGATCGCCGGCGGCAGCGACGACCTGGCCACGCTCATCTACACTTCCGGCACCACCGGGATGTCGAAGGGCGTGATGCTGACGCATCGCAATATCCTGGCGAACTGCGAAGTGAACCAGGAGGCGCTCGGACTCGGCGAGAACGACCTGACGCTTTCGTTGCTGCCGATCGCGCACGCCTTCGAACGCACCGCCGGCTACTACACGGTGATGACGGCGGGGGCGGCGATCGCGTTCGCCGAGGGTCTGGCGCAAATCGCGCAAAATTTGCTGGAAGTCGAACCGACCGTGGTGCTGACGGTGCCGCGCCTGCTCGAGGTCATCTACCAGCGCGTGATGCGGACGGTCGAGTCGTCGCCGGCGATCCGCCGGCGGATTTTCCGCGGCGCGATCGACGCGGGCATCCGCGCCGCCATCTGCCGCCATCGCGGACAACCCGTGCCGGCGACGCTCGCGCTACAAATGGCGCTGTACCGCAAGCTGGTGTTCCAGCGGATCCGCGCGATTTTTGGATCGCGCCTGCGCTACCTGATTTCCGGCGGCGCGCCGCTGCCGATCGAAATCAACCACCTGTTCTCCGCCGCCGAAGTTCCGATCGTCGAGGGCTACGGCCTGACCGAGGCGGCGCCGGTGGTCGCCGTCAACCTGCACGGCCATACCCGCGTCGGTTCCGTCGGCCGGCCGCTGCGCGGAATCCAGGTGCGCACGCTGGAGGACGGCGAACTGCTGGTGCGCGGCCCCAACGTGATGAAGGGTTACTACGGGCGCGAAGACGAAACGCGGGAGGCGCTCGACGCGCAAGGCTGGCTGCATACCGGCGACATCGTGAAAATCGACGCCGAAGGCTATATCCGCATCGTCGATCGCAAGAAAGAGATTATCGTGCTGTCGGGCGGCAAGAACGTCTCGCCGGTGAAGCTCGAGGCGCGCCTGATCGCCGATCCGTATATCGCGCAGGCCTGCGTCTTCGGCGACCGCCACAAGCATCTGGCGGCGCTGCTGGCGCCCAATTTCGAGAACCTGGCGGAGCCGCTGGAGCGGTTTGGCCTGACCGGCCGGCCGCACGAAGAAGTGGTCGCCGATCCGCGCGTGCGGGAAATTTTTCAGGCGCGGATCCGCGAGTTCAACCAGCCGCTCTCCGACGCCGAGACGATTGCCGCCTTCCGGCTGATCGCGCGCCCGTTCACGCAGGAGAACGGGGAGCTGACGCCAACGCTGAAAGTGCGGCGGCGCGTCGTGCAGGAACATTACCGCGACGAGATCGCAGCGCTTTACCGCGGCGCCTGAAACGCCGCCGGCCCCAGGCCTCCAGCGAAAAAACAACGGGCGGCGGAGACGCCTCCGCCGCCCGTTTCAGTTCAGGCGATTCAGTTCAGGCCGATCGCGTCAGGCGCCGACGCCGTGACGCAGCAGCCGGCCCGGCGTGGCCCCGGTGCACTGGTCGCCCTCGAAGGTCGGCTCGCCGTTGACGATGATCCACTTGTAGCCCTGCGCGCGCTGCACGCGCCGCCATTCGTTGCCCGGCAGATCGTGCGCGATTTCGACCGGCATCACGTTGAGCTTGTCGAAATCGTAAACCACGATATCGGCCGGAGCGCCCTCGCGCAGAAAGCCGCGATCCTTGAAGCCCGCGCAGAAGGCCGGCAGCGCGCTCAGGCGCCAATGGATCTGCTCGAGCGTCAGCCACTGCTTCTCGCGGCAGTACTTCACGATCCCCTCGGTGGGATAACGTCCCGCCGTCAGGAACTTGGTGTGCGCGCCGCCGTCCGAAACGCCGAACGGGATATGCGGATACTCGATCAGCTCCTTCATCAGATCCATGTTCTGATTGACGGCCGGCGCGAAGAACTCGGTCTTGAGCTCTTCCGACGCCGCCAAATCGAGCATCATGTCCACCGGATGCTTGCCGGTCTGCGCGGCCGCCTTGCGCAGCGTCAGGCCCTCGAGATGCTTGTTCGCGGGCTTGGCGCAATCCGTGATGATGATCTCGTCGAAGTAGCTGGTGACCAGGCTCTCGCGCGGCATCTGATTCTTCAGCGCCCCGCGCCGGCCCGGATCGCCGAGCTTCGCCTGGCGCTCCTTGACCGTGCCGGTGGTGGCCTCGCGCCACGCGTCGGAATCGTCGAACAGGTTCCAGTCCTCGAAGGTGAAGCTCAGGCCGGCGTCGGTCGTGATGCCCTGGCCATAGACGCGCAGGCCCTTCTGGCGGCAGCGCTCGAGCCACTTGATGGTGTTGCGATGGCGATGCGGATGGCGGTCCTGCGTGGCGACGACCTCGAACATAATCGGCCGGCCGCTGATCTCCGCGAGCAGCTCGAAATGCTTGGCGTCGGCCTTCGGATCCCAGCTCGACAGCGTGAGTTCCTGGAAGCCTTCGCCACGCGCGCCGAGCACGCGCGCCATCTCGATGCAGGTCTCGTCGTGCATCAGGTCGGTGTTCATCGGCGAGCCGTCATAGTCGCGCTGCACCGACGACGGGCCGTTCGGCACGAGCCGCTGCGCCGACCATCCGCAGGCGCCGGCGTCCATCGCCTCGTTCAGCAGGCGGCGCATCTCGGCGTGCTCATGATCGGTCGGCATCCGGCCGGTCTTGGACTCGTCGATACCCATCACGTAGCCCATCAGCGGGTTCATGGGCACGTAAGGCAGCAGATTGACGCCCTTGGGCTGGCGATCGAGCGCGTCCATGAACTGCGGATAGGTTTCCCAGTCGAACTTGAGCGCGGTCTGCATCGAGGCCAGCGGAATCGCCTCGGTGCGGACCATCGTCAGCATCGCGCGGTCAACTTCCCTGGGCTTGACGGGCGCGAAGCCAAAGCCGCAATTGCCGAGCACGACCGAGGTCACGCCATGCCATCCCGAAATCGTCAAGTACGGATCCCAGAAAATCTGGGCGTCGTAATGGGTATGGAGGTCGATGAAGCCGGGCGCGACGATCAAGCCGTCGGCCTCGATTACTTTGGCCGCCTCGTGCTGCATAATCCGGCCAATCTTGGCGATCCGGCCGTTTTTGATTCCGATGTCGTCGCGGAAGCGCGGTGCGAGCGTGCCGTCAACGATCATCCCGTTTTTTATCACTAAGTCGAATTCTGGCATGGCAGATCTCCGCGTTAGATGTAAAGTGCTCCTACAGGTTAGTCGCACTTTCCGCCTAAAGAAGTCAATCTCCCGAGGCGGTCCGCCGAAGATTCAGCTCCGGCGGAGCGCCGCGCCGGCGGATTTTTCGGTCAAAATGGCTAATCAAACGACCGTTCGCGGATTAGCCCCGCTTCGCCTCCGGCTCCAGTTCCACGCCCATCGGCACGAGAATCCGCACGACGGCGTTGTAGAACGCGACGTTCATCGCCAACTCCATGATCCGCCGATTATCGAGAAAGCCGCGCAGCGCGGCGAAGGTCGCGTCGCTGACCTTGATATTCGACGTGGTCTCGGCCGCATAGCGCATCACGGCCCGTTCATGGTCGTTGAAGACCGGCGAAGTTTCGTATTCGGCGAGTTTTTCGAGCTGTTCGCGCCGCACGCCAACGCGCAGCGAGATATTCCAGTGGTGGGTGAATTCGTATTCGGCCCCGGCGATTCGCCCAACGGTCATCAGAGCGAGTTCGCGCAGGCGCGGGTCGAGCTGGGTGCCGTTGCGCAGTTCGTTGGCGAGGCCGAGAAAGCGGCGCAGGAGGTTCGGCGCGTTGGCGACGATGCGATGGACGTGGCCGGGTGCGGCGCCGCGCTCCTGCACGAAACGGTCGTAGATTTCGCGATCGGCCTCGGGCAGATCGTCGCGGGTGAGATAGGGCAGTCGCGCCATGATTAGGTTCCTCCACTGGCGATATACCGCACGCGGGAGCATGCGGCGTACTCGCGGCCACCCTACCCCGTCGGCCGGGAAAACGACAAACGCCCACGCGCCAATCGCCGCGGGAATGCCGGTTTTCATCCGGACGCTCGCCGCTTATCCTCGCGATCGAGCCGCGATCCGGTAGGGCGCGCTCGGTATCCGGAGGACAAACAAGCGTGAGCCTCTTTGAGAGAGTCGCAAAAGATCGG
>DAHZDR010000077.1 GCA_027403435.1 Deltaproteobacteria bacterium | reverse complement strand
TGATCGCGAAGAGCGACGTCGTGATTAACAACTTCGCCCACGGCGTGATGGACAAGCTCGGCTTCGGCTACGAGGCCGTCAAAAAGATTCGTCCCGACATCATTGCGGTGTCATTGACCGGCTATGGCGATACCGGTCCGTATCGCGACTATATTGCGTATGGCCCCGCGCAAGTGCCGCTATCGGGCCTGTCGGCGCTGACGGGGTATCGCGGATGGCCGCCGATGCACGCCGGGTTCAGTTACGCCGACCCCAACGCCGGCGTTCATGGCGCGTTTGCGGTTTTGTCAGCGCTGTTCCATCGCGCCAAGACCGGCGAGGGCCAGTATATCGACATGAGCCAGTGGGAATGCGCGATCGGACTGCTGGCCGAGGGCGTCCTCGAATACACGATGGACGGGCGCGAGCCGGAACGGATCGGCAACGAGGACCCCTGGATGGCGCCGCATGGCATCTACCGATGTCTCGATCGGCCCGAGCCGGTGATGGGCGTGACGGTCGATCAGTGGGTTGCGATCGCGGTCGCGGACGACGCGGAATTTGCCCGTTTTGCCGCAATTATCGGTCGGCCGGAACTCGCGGCGGACGCGAAATTCGCAACCTTTGCCGCCCGCAAAGCGAACGAAGAAGCATTGAACCGGCTGATTTCCGAATGGACCGCGCCGCGCCCCGCCGACGTCGCCGCGCGGACGCTGCAACAGGCGGGAATCGCCGCCGCGGTCGTCGCGGACAGCCGCTATCTGTCCGAAGAGGACGACCATATTAAGGAACGTGATTTTATCGTCTATCGCGAGCATCCCGAGGTCGGCACGCGGCAACATTGCGGGATCCCGTGGAAGATGAGCCGCACGGCAACCAACGTGCGCACGGCCGCGCCGTGCATCGGACAACATACCGACGAAGTGCTGACCCAGGTGCTGGGCTACGCGGCCGAGGAGGTCGCGCGGCTGCGGACGCAAGGCGCGCTGGAATAGACCGCGCGCGCATTTCGACGGGATTGCATATATCTAAGGCGTCACTTTAAGTTAAGCGAGGTCTCGGGCGATGGCGGAATTTAATGTGCTACTTGAGGGTTTGGCGTTTCCCGAAGGCCCGCGATGGCATGACGGCAAACTCTATCTCTCCGACATGCACGCCCATCGCGTGCTCCGCGCCACGCTTGACGGCCAGGTGAGCATCGTCGCCGAGGTGCCGACCTGGCCGTCGGGGCTTGGCTGGCTGCCGGACGGGCGGATGCTGGTGGTCTCGATGACCGATCGGAAGCTGCTGCGGCTGGACCCGGACGGCCTCAAAGTGCATGCGGATTTGAGCAAGCTCGCGTCGTTCCATTGCAATGACATGGTGACCGACGGCGCCGGCCGCTCCTACGTTGGAAATTTCGGCTACGATCTGCTGACCGGGGCGCCGCAAAAGCCCGCCGAAATCGTTCTGGTCGAGCCGGACGGACGCGCCCGCGTCGCCGCGACCGGACTCGATTTTCCCAATGGCGCGGTGGTGACCGCCGATGGCCGCACGCTGATTGTCGGCGAATCGATGGGCCATCGACTGACCGCGTTCAGCGTCGCCGCCGACGGCTCGCTTGGCGATCGGCGGGTCTGGGCGGAACTGGGTCAGGCGGTGCCGGACGGTATCGCGCTGGACGCCGAAGGCGCCATCTGGGTGGCGTCGCCGTTCACTCGGGAGTTGCTCCGGGTGCGCGAAGGCGGCGCGATCGCGGAACGCCACGAATTCGCCACGATGCCGATCGCCTGCGCGCTCGGCGGAGCGGGGCGGCGCACGCTATTCGTACTGACGGCGGATAGCGTGAATCCCGACGAATGCCGGGCCAAACGGAGCGCCAAGGTCTGGACGCGCAAAGTCGCGGCGGGCGGCGCCGGATTTCCGTAAAGCGCCGCAAGCTCCGTCGCCAGTGCGCGGCTTTGGGGAAATTTCCCGCCGGCCGGTTAATCGCGCGAGCGCAATTTCACGCGCCGGGCCAGACTTCAACGGCCGCGCCGCGCTATAATCGAACGCGTGAGCGCAAGACTTGATCCTGAAATTTTCGCCGAGCGGCGCCGCCGCTTCATCCACGCGATTGGCGACGGCGGTATCGCGATCCTGCCTTCGGCGCCGATTTCGCTGCGCACTGGCGACGTCGAATACCTCTATCGCCAGGACAACGATTTCTATTACCTGACGGGTTTTGCCGAACCCGAATCGGTCGCGCTGATCGCGCCGGGCGAAAAAGAGGAATTCATCCTGCTGGCGCGCCCGCGCGATCCCGAACGCGAAACCTGGACCGGGCGGCGCGCGGGACTCGAAGGCGCGGTGGCCGACTATGGCGCGAATCGCGCTTTTCCGATCGACGATCTCGACAGCGTCCTGCGGCGCTACCTGGAAAAAGCCGAGCGCGTTTATTTTCCGTTGGGCGTCAACGAGCGGATGAACTCCCGCGTGCTCGAACTGGTGCGCTACGCGCAGACGATGCGGCCGCGGCTCGGTTCGGGACCGCACGCGATCCTCGATCCGCGCGCAATCATTCATGAAGAGCGCTTGCGCAAGCGGCCGGAGGAACTCGAAGCGATGCGCCATGCGATTGCGATCTCCGCCGAGGCGCATCGCGCGGCGATGGCGCGGGCGCGCGGCGCGATGATGGAATGGGAGATCGAGGCGCTGGTCGATTACACCTTCCGCTCGCGCGGCGCCGCCGGCCCCAGTTATCCGTCGATTGTCGCGTCCGGAGCGAACGCCGCGACGCTGCATTACATCAACAACGACCGCTGTATGGAGACCGGCGACCTGCTGCTGATCGACGCCGGCTGCGAGTACGGCTTTTACGCCTCCGACGTCACCCGGACGTTCCCGATCGGGGCGCGCTTTTCTCCGCTTCAGCGCGACCTTTATGAGATCGTGCTGGAGGCGCAGCGCGCCGCGATCGAAACGATTCGGCCCGGCGTCAAGTTCGACGATCCGCACGAGATCGCGGTGCGGATACTGGTGGAGGGGATGTGCCGGGTCGGTCTGCTGACCGGATCGCCCGAGCAGGCGCTGAGCGACGGCTCATGGCGCCGCCACTATATGCATCGCACGAGCCATTGGCTCGGCATGGACGTGCATGACGTGGGCCTCTACCGGGTCGGCGGGGAATCGCGCACACTGGAGCCCGGGATGGTTTTGACGGTCGAGCCGGGCTTGTATGTCGCGGCGCGTGACGATCGCGCGCCGGAGCGCTTTCGCGGCGTCGGCATCCGGATCGAGGATGACGTCCTGGTTACGGCCGACGGATATGAGGTGATGACCGCGGCCGTGCCGAAGACCGTGGCCGAGATCGAATCGCTCACTACTTCAGGCGCATAACGCCGCCGACCGGCTGCTTGCCGCCGGCAAACGCGGCGGTCGCGCGAGCGCAATGGGTCAGATTGATTTTGCCAACCTCCAGGCGAAACGATCACGGAAATCCTCAAAACACGTCGAACAAATCCATCGGTATTGCTTGGTGTCGGTGTAGCCCTCGTGCAGGATTTCGGGATCATCCGAGTCGGCGAATTCTGCCCAACAGAACTCACAGTGATCGTGGTCCCAGTGTTCGCGTGTTTGTGTCCAACGCTGCCTGTAAAGCGTGGAGCCCATTAGATATCTTTCCTGTCCCGTTAAACGCCAGTCGCTGTCATCCACCATGATTTGTCCCTGACTTGTGTCAGATGGTTCCTATTCGTTAACGACCACGAGGATTCCTCAGCCCGCAACCAATCAATTGTCTTGGGTGATTGACGAAGAAGTTTTTCCGCGCCGGCAAACGCGGCGGCCGCTCGGGCGGGCATCCGCGCCAATGACGCGCCGCTAGAGTTCGATTGCGCTGGCCGTGCCGACGATGGTCTTGGCGCCATCGGCCTTTTCGGTCCAAACTTCAACGATCGCGCGAGTGCGGTCGCCTTCCGGCCGTCGTTCAAGGATCCGGCCGCGCGCGCCCGAGGTTTCCTCCGCCCACAGCACGTTCACCAGCCTGAGGTCGAGCTTGCCGCCGACCATAAAACCCAGGCCGAAGCGCCGCGTCATCATTTCGGCGATCAGGCATGCCGACCACATTCCCTGCACCACAATTTCCGGAAAGCCGAGCTTGCGCGCCTCGCCGGCGTCGGTGTGATAGTTGCGGCCGGGTCCGGAGAAGGCCATGCACATGGCCTGCGAAATCTGACGCGCCGGCCCGTCGATTGGCTCGCCGCCGCGTTCGCCGACATGAAAACTTCGCGCCGAGGATTTTTCACGCTCGCGATCGACCGCGTAGCCGGCGCCTGACGCCGCGCGATCCGCGTCGAGCAGGAAACTCTGATGCGTTCGGCTGCGTTGCACGATCCGGCCGTCGGCGCCGAACAACAGAACTTCGTTAACGACGTACTCGCGATCGCGCTTGATATAGCGATCGACGATGATCGAGCGCGAGCGGATGGCGTCGCCCACCCGGATTGGCGCGAAACCCTCCCATTCCTGGCGCGCGTGCAGATTGCCGAAAATTTTCGGCAGATACCAATCGCGGGTGCGGAAGACCACCGAATGGAGGATCAGCGCGGGCGCGATCGGACCGCCCAGCGGCGTGTCGCGGCGATACCAGGGATGGTCGTCGCCGGTCGCCGCGATATAGTTTTCGACCGCGTCGGGAGTGATTGCGAACTCCTCGCCGCCGAAATCGCGCCCGACGTAAACCTCTTTCGCGCCAAAAATTCCCGCGCCCATCGTGCTGCTCCTCTGTCCGCCGCCCGGTTCAGCCGCTTACGGTTTAGCCGCCGCCTTGGCCGCGAAACGCTCGTCGAACTTCGCCCGCACGACCATCGCGCGGGTATGCGTGCCGTTGCCGATTTCGTCCTTGTCGTCGAACGCGCGCACCTTGAATTCCACCTTCCGCGAATCCGCCGCCGTGACTTCCGCCTCGGCGCGCACCCGCCAGCCCTCGGGCGTCGCCGCGGTATGGCTGACG
>DAHZDR010000073.1 GCA_027403435.1 Deltaproteobacteria bacterium | reverse complement strand
CCTATGTCTATCTGTTCGCCAAGGCGCTGGCCGACGCGGGCGCCGCCGAAGGTCTCGAACCGGCGTTGGCGCTACGGATGGCGCTGCGGACGCTGCGCGGCGCCGCGGAGACCATGCGGCGGTCGCCGCTGAGCGCGGCGGAACTGATGCGGGTGGTCGCGTCGCCCGGCGGCACCACCGAAGCCGCGCTGCGCAAGTTCGCCGAGCGCGGATTTTCGGCTATAGTGAGAGAGGCTCTGCACGCCGCCGCGCAGCGATCGCGCGAACTGGGTCGCGGGTAGAGCGAAAGGCGCAAATCGCGACGTGTTTGTCTGGACTAACTTTGTGATCTGGGTCGCGCAGGTGCTCGAAGGCGCGCTCAGCCTGTATTTCTGGATCGTGCTGGCCGCTGTCGTGATGTCGTGGATCGAGCCGAATCCTTACAATCCGATCGTTCGCGCCGTGTACGCGGTGACCGAACCGCTGTTCGACTGGATTCGCGAGCATCTGCCGGTATTGTTCGGAGGAATCGACTTGTCGCCGCTGGTGGTCGTGTTGCTGATTGGATTTCTGAGCCAATACCTGATTCCGACATTGGAGCGGGTGCTGGTGTTTGGTTTCAGTTGATGACGGCGAGCGCGCGCGCCGCTTGCGCGCGAACCGATTCGTGGCTGCGCCACGTCGCCGGCGGCCTGCGGCTCGAGGCGCTGGCGCGGCCGGGCGCGTCACGCCGGGGAATCGTTGGGATCGATCCGCGGGGACTGGTGGTCGCGCTTCAGGCCCCGCCCGATCGCGGACGCGCCAACGACGAGTTAATCGAGTATCTGGCGCGTGCGCTGAAGCTGCCGCGCGCCAACGTCACGATTGCCCGGGGCTTGTCGTCGCGCCACAAGACGCTGACAATCGCGACCGCCGAGCCCGAACGTATCGCGGTGATGCTCGAGCGGCTCGCGTATCCTGAGCGATGACCGCGATGCGGCGGTCCGCGTTGACAATAATCACCGTCGTGGTTACCTGTTCATTAAGATGACTTCACGCCGGCCACTGTGATGCTAGCAAGCCTATGCCGATCTACGAATACAATTGCGCCAAATGCGGAGTTTTTGAAGTAACCCAGCGGATTACCGAAAGTCCGTTGCGGAAATGTCCGACCTGCAAGGGCAAAGTCGAACGGATCGTTTCGCGGACCTCGTTTATCCTTAAGGGCAGCGGATGGTACGCAACTGATTACGCGAAATCCGGCGCCGCCCCCAAGAGCGATTCGCCCACGTCCGCGGAGGCGTCGTCTTCGGCCGCGCCGTCAAGCGCCGCCAACGGCGGAGTCGCCGCCAGCGGCGCTTCGGGTTCGAGCGGCGCGTCCGGTTCCGCCGCCAAGCCCGCGGAAAAAAGCGCCGCGACGAAAACCGCCGACTGATGCGCGGACGCGGTTGCCGAATCCTGAAGGCCGCGGGGTAGCCTGTCCCGCGGCTTTTCTGTTTCAATGCGGATTCATGCGCGCCCTGTGCTTCGACCGTGTCCTTGAGTTGCGCACGGATTATCCCGATCCGCCGCCCGCCGCGGGCGAGAGCGTGGTGCGCGTGGCGCTGGCCGGAATCTGCGGCACCGATCTGGAAATTACCCGCGGTTACATGGCCTATCGGGGCGTGCCCGGCCATGAATTCGTCGGCCGGGTGGTGGAATCCGCCGACCGCGCGCTAAGCGGACGGCGCGTCGTTGGCGAAATCAACGCCGGATGCGGCCGCTGCCGGGCCTGCGCCGACGGTCTGGCGCGACACTGTCCGAACCGCACGGTGCTGGGCATTCTCGGGCGCGACGGCGCCTTTGCCGAATATCTGCGGCTGCCGGACGCCAACCTCAAGCCGCTGCCGGACGCGCTGGCCGACGCGGCGGCGGTCTTTGTCGAACCGCTCGCCGCGGCGTTTGAAATTTTCGCGCAAGCCGCCCTCAAGCGCTCTGACCGAATCGCGATTCTGGGCGACGGCCGGCTGGGCGCGATGGTCGCGCTGACGCTCCAGGCGGAAGATTTCGCGCCGATCGTCGCCGGGCGTCATCGCGAAAAGCTCGCGCGGCTGGCCGGTCTCGGCCTGACGGTCGCCGACGCCGCCGCGCTCGAGCCCGGTTACGACGTGGTGATCGATTGCACCGGGAATCCGCACGGATTGACCCGCGCGATCGAACTGGCGCGGCCGCGCGGCACGATTATCCTCAAAAGCACGGCGGCGGCCGGCACCGCAATCAATCTCGCGCCGATCGTGATCAATGAAATTACCGTGATCGGGTCGCGCTGCGGCCGCTTCGAGCCGGCGATCGGCGCGCTGGCGGCGGGACGGATCGATCCGCGCCCGCTGATCGACGAAATTCTGCCGCTCGAAGACGGCGTCGCCGCCTTCGGCCTTGCGGCGGATCAATCGCGCTTCAAAATTCTGCTCAGGCCGTCGTGAAGCGCGCGCTGAAAAATTCCGGCCCGCGGGGCGCTCGTTCCGCCGCCGCGGTCGTCGTCGGTATCGATACCGGGGGCACCTTCACCGACCTGGTCGCGATCGTCGGCGGCGAACCGCGGGTGCATAAGCTGGCCTCGACGCCGCACGATCCGGCGGCGGCGGTGATCGCGGGACTCGCCGAA
>DAHZDR010000072.1 GCA_027403435.1 Deltaproteobacteria bacterium | reverse complement strand
CGCTATCCGGACGGATCGTGCTGGGCGGTGAGCCGCAAGTTGGCGGCGCGCCATAATCTGGCGCCGGAGCGGATTTTCATGGCGGGCGGATCGGTCGAAGTGCTGAATCTGCTCGCCTTCCTGTTCCTGCGGCCGGGGCTCAACGCGGTCTTTTCGGAACATTCGTTCGCGATTTATGCGCTGGCGACGGCGGCGGCCGGCGGCGAAGCCCGCGCCGTGCCGATGAAGGATGGTTATTATTTAGACTTGGACGCGATCGCCGGGGCGATCGACGACAATACGCGAATCGTTTTTCTCGACAATCCAACCAATCCGGCCGGGACGATTTTTCGGCGCGCCGAATGGGAGCGGCTGCTCGCGCGGACGCCCGAGCAGGTGGTGATCGTCGCCGACGAGGCCTACTTCGAATTCGTGCGCGACGCCGGTTATCCGGATTCGCTCGCATATCACGACGATCGCCGAATGATCGTGACGCTGCGCACGTTTTCGAAGATTTTCGGCCTGGCCGGCGTGCGCGTTGGCTATGCGGTCGCGCGGCCGGACCTGGTGAGCCTGCTGCATAACCTGCGCCAACCCTTCAACGTCACTTCGCTGGCGCAGGCCGCGGCGCTCGCCGGACTGGACGATCATGAGCACGTGCGGCGCACGCTCGAAGTCAACGCGGAGGGGCTGGCATATCTCGAGCGCGAGTTTCGCCGGCTGGGCCTTGCGTATCCGCAAAGCCATGCGAATTTTATTCTGGTGGAAGTCGGGGACGGTCAGGCGGTTTATCAGAGTCTGTTGCGCAGCGGCGTGATCGTGCGTCCGATGGGCGGCTACGGATGGCCGCGCCATCTGCGGGTGAGCGTCGGCCTGCCCGAGGAAAACCGCCGGCTGATTGCGGCGCTCGAAGCGGCGTCCGGACGCGCCGCATGAGCGCGCTCTTTCGTCAAATTACGATTTGCGGAGTCGGCCTGATTGGCGGTTCGCTCGCGATGGCCGCGCGGCGCGAAGGGCTGGTCGAACGAATCGTTGGACTGGGCCGCGGCCAGGCGAATCTCGACGTCGCAATGCAACGCGGAATCGTCGATTTCGCCACGCGCGATCCGGCCGAAGCGGCGCGCGGCGCCGACCTCGTGATGCTCGCGGCGCCGGTGATGACGTTTCCGGAGACGCTCGGGACGCTCCTGCCCCATCTGCCGGAAAACGCGGTGGTCACCGACGTCGGCAGCGTCAAGAGTTGGGTGGTGCGCGCGCTCGAACCGATGCTCGGAGCGCGGATGGCGCTGGTCGGGGCGCATCCGGTGGCGGGCAAGGAGAGCACTGGCGCGGGCGCCGCGGAGGCGGAACTGTTCGTTGGCCGGCGCGTGATCGTCACGCCTTCGGCGCGCAGCGCCGCCGACGCGATCGAGCGGGTCGAGGCGCTCTGGCGCGCGACCGGCGCGCGGGTCGAGCGGATGGCGCCCGAGGCGCATGACGCGATCCTCGCCCGCGCGAGCCATCTGCCGCAGATTGCGGCGAGCGCGCTGGCGGCGGCGCTGGCTGACGAGCGGATCGACGGCAAGGCGGCGATCGAGTACGGCGCCGGCGGACTGCGCGACACCACGCGGATTGCGGCCTCGTCGCCGGAGATGTGGCGCGATATCTGCCTGACCAACCGCGCGGCGATTCTGGCCGCGATCGGGCTTTATCGCGGCGCGCTGGATCAATTCGAACGCGCGGTCGAGCGCGCCGACGCCGGAGCGCTGCACGAATTGTTCGAGCGCGGGCGGCGGATGCGCGGGCGGCTCCGATGACGCGGCGGCGGCCCGTGGTGGCGATCGACGGTCCCGTCGGCGCCGGCAAATCGACCGTGGCGCGGGCGCTGGCGCGCGCGCTCGGCTTCGCCTACGTCAACACCGGCGCGATGTACCGGGCGGTGGCGATCGCGGCGCGGGCGGCCGGAATCGATCCGGACGGCGCCGCGCGCGAGGCCGAACTGGAACGGTTGCTCGAACGAATCCGGATCGGCTTCGACGGCGAGCGGATTACGCTCGACGGGCGCGACGTGAGCGCGGAAATTGGCGATCCGGCGATCGGCGATCTGGCCTCGCGGCTATCGACCATCGCGGCGGTGCGGGCGCGGATGCGCGACCTGCAGCGCGCGGCCGGACGCGACGGCGGCGTCGTAATGGAAGGGCGGGATATCGGCACCGCGATCTTCCCCGACGCCGAAGTGAAATTTTTTCTTACGGCCGATGTGAACGTGCGCGCCCGGCGCCGCCATGCGGAACTGGCGGCCAGGGGCGCGACGGCGACGTTCGACGAAGTGCGCGAACAACTGCTCGAACGCGACCGGCGCGATCGCGAACGCGCCCTGGCGCCGCTGAGGGCGGCCGCGGACGCGATCGAAATCGATTCCACCGGCAGCGGCGTCGAAGCGGTGGTCGAGCGCATGCGCGGCCGGATTGCGGAGTCAACGCGCGCCGCATAGGACTTGAAACGACGCCAACAGCCTTGTAGAGATCGCAATAGTCCCGATGTCCCGCGGAAGGTCCCACTAAATGGAGAAAGAGTTGTCTGACAAAGCGAACGGAGGAATGAATGATTTCGAGTCGCTGATGGAACAAAGCCTGCGAGCGCCGCGCCCGGGCGATGTGCTTACCGGCACGGTGCTCCTGATCACTCGCGACAACGTCATCATCGATATCAATTACAAGTGCGAAGGTCAGGTGCCGCTCGCCGAATTCCTTGATCACGAGGGCAACGTCGCGGTCAAGGAAGGCGACGAGGTTGACGTGTACTTCGAAGGCTCCGAGACCGAAAACGGCACGGTGATGCTGTCGCATGCCAAGGCCGAGAAATTCAAGGTCTGGCGCGAACTCGAACATGCGTTCCAAAACGAACACCCGGTCGAAGGCGTAATTCTCGGCAAGGTCAAGGGCGGCTTGCAGGTCGATATCGGCGTGCCCGCCTTCCTGCCCGGTTCGCACGTCGATATCCGTCCGGCGCGAAATCTCGACCGTTACGTCGGCCAGCGCGGCCGCTTCCAGATCCTCAAGTTCAATCGCGCGCGCGGCAACGTGGTGGTGTCGCGCCGCAGCGTGATCGAGCGCGAGCGCACCGAACTCAAGGAACAGACGCTCAAGGTGCTCGAAGAGGGCGTGATCCTCGAAGGCACGGTGAAGAATATCACCGACTACGGCGCCTTCGTCGATCTCGGCGGAATCGACGGCCTGCTGCATATCACCGACATGGCGTGGGGCCGCCTGCAGCATCCGTCGGAAGCGCTCAAGGTCGGCGACCAGGTCAAGGTGGTGGTGCTCAAGTACGACGCCTCGCGCGAGCGCGTCTCGCTCGGGATGAAGCAGATTCTGCCCGATCCCTGGACCAGGGCCGCCGAGAGTTATCCGATCAACGCGCGGCTGCGCGGCAAGGTCGTGAGCGTGACCGACTACGG
>DAHZDR010000048.1 GCA_027403435.1 Deltaproteobacteria bacterium | reverse complement strand
CGATCGCGGGCATCATCCGGGCCATCTGGCGCCCGGGCTTGACGCGGTGGTGATTTCGTCGGCGGTGAAATATTCCAATCCCGAAGTCGCCGCCGCGCGCGCCGCGAAAATTCCGGTAATCGCGCGCGCGGAGATGCTCGGCGAGTTACTGCGCATGGCGCGCGTGGGAATCGCGATCGCGGGGACGCACGGCAAGACCACCACGACCTCGCTGGTCGGCTTGATTCTCGAGGAAGCGGGTCTCGATCCGACCGTGGCGATCGGCGGAAATCTGCGCGCCCGCGGCTCCAACGTGCGGCTCGGACGGGGCGATTACATGGTCGCCGAGGCCGACGAGAGCGACGCTTCGTTTCTGCTGCTGATGCCGACGATCGCGGTGGTCACGAATATCGACCCCGAGCATCTGGATTATTACGGCGCGATGGAACGGGTGCGCGAAGCCTATTTGAATTTCATCAACCGGCTGCCGTTTTACGGCGCGGCCGTGATGGGCATCGACAGCGTCAACGTGCGTGGCCTGCTCGAATCCGCGCGCAAGCCGATCGTGACATACGGGGTCGCGGCCGACGCGGATTTACGCGCCGAAAATATCGTGATCGACGGGCTGACGACGCGCTTCGAGGTGACGCGCAAGGGCGCGGCGCTGGGCGCGGTCGCGATTCCGTCGCCGGGGCGCCATATCGCGCTCAACGGGCTGGCGGCGATTGCGGTAGCGCTGGAACTTGGAATTCCGTTCGTGACGGCGGCGCGCGCGCTCGAATCGTTCTCCGGCATTTCGCGGCGTTTCGAAATCAAGGGCGAGGCGGCGGGCCGGCTGGTGCTCGACGACTACGCGCATCATCCGGCGGAAATCCGGGCCACGCTGGCCGCCGCGCGCGCGGCGTTCCAGCGCCGGATCGTGATGCTCTTCCAGCCGCATCGGTACACCCGCCTGCGCGATCTGTTCGACGATTTTCTGGAGGCCTTCGACGACGCCGACGTGCTCTATCTCGACGACGTCTATGGCGCCGGCGAGGAGCCGATCGCCGACGTTTCCTCGCGCCGGCTGTGCGAGGCGCTGCGCGCGCGCGGCCATCTGGAGGTGCGCTTCATTGGCGGCGAAAGCGATCCGGAGCGGCGGCTGGCCGCCGAAACCGTCGCGGGCGATCTGGTGATTACCGCCGGCGCCGGCGACGTTTATCGGATCGGCGAACGGCTGCTGACGGCGCTGGGCGAGGCGGCGGGTTCCGATGAACGCGCTTGAACGCGAATTGACCGGAAGATTCGGCGCGCGGGTGGGACGCGGCCTGCCGCTGGCGGATTTGACCTCGTTTCAAATCGGCGGGCCGGCCGATCTGTTCGTTACGGTCGAAAGCGCCGATGAATTGTCGGCGGCGCTGGCCGCCGCGGCGCGGATGGGCGCGCCCGCGATGTGTCTTGGCGCGGGCACCAACCTGTTGATCAGCGATCGCGGCGTGCGCGGCCTGGTGGTCAAGCTCGGCCGGAATTTCGATTGCTGCCGGATTGACGCCACGCGCGTCGCGGCCGGCGCCGCGATGGCGTTCGGCGCGCTGGTGGAAACGGCGATCGAGCGCGGGCTGGCCGGACTCGAATTCGGCGAGGGCATCCCGGGCAGCGTTGGCGGCGGACTGGTGATGAACGCCGGCGCCTTCGGCGGCGAGATGGCGCGGGTGGTCGTCGCGGTGCATGGCGTGACCGGCGTTGGCGAAATTCGCGCGCTGTCGAAGGATGAAGTCGGCTTCGCCTATCGCCGGACCAATCTGCCCGCCGGGTTTGTGATTACGCGGGCCGATTTCGCGCTTGAACATGGCGATCGTGAAGCCTTGCGCGCGCGGGTCGCCGAGTTGCGCGCGCGGCGGACCGCGCGGCAGCCGCGCGGCTTGCCCAATGCCGGCTCGATTTTCAAAAATCCGCCGGGCGCCTTCGCGGGCAGCCTGCTGGAAAGCGCCGGGCTCAAAGGCGCGCGGATGGGCGGCGCGGCGTTCTCGGATCGGCATGCGAATTTTATCGTCAACCTCGGCGGCGCTCGCGCCGCCGAGGTCCGCGCCTTGATCGAACTGGCGCGCAACCGGGTCCGGGAGAGCAGCGGCGTATGGCTTGAACCGGAGGTCAAATTCGTCGGGGAGTGGTGATGATTGCGGGTGGCGGTGGTGGCGGCGAAACGTAAACGAATCAGTAAAACGGCGGCCAGTCATTGGGGCGTGCGGCTGGCGGGCGTCGCGCTTTGCCTGTTCTTCGCGCTGGGCGTGATGACCGGGCTGAGCCGGCCGGGCCGCGCGTTTGCGGCGCGCGTCGAGGCCTGGCTCGCGCCGCGCGCATTGCTGGAACGCTCGGGAATCGCGCCGGCGCTGTTCGAGCAAGGGGCGATGGCCGCGCCGGCGGCGGCGATCGCGCTGGTGGAACGCGGCGACGGCTTCTATCTGCTCGACGCGCGCGGCGCGCTGCGCGGCCCGGTGGCGGCGGCGGCGCAAGGCGATTTGCCGATTCTGTCGGGCGCGGCCGTCGATCGCGCCACGCCCAGGCAATTGCTCGCGGACGCGGCGGCGATGGTGCGGGCGGAAGCGGAACTGAACGCGGTGGTTTCGGAGTTGCGCATCGGCGGCGACGGCGTGGCGACCGCCTATCTCGATCGCGCGCCGATCGGAATTTCCTTCGACCTCGATCGAGCCGGCGCCGAACTCCATCGCGCCGCGCGCATACTTGGCTTGTGGCGCGGTCATGAGCGGATGATCGCGGCGATCGATTTGACCGAGGAGGACGCCGCCGTGGTGCGGATTCGCGGCGCGGCGGCGGACGGCGGGCGGCGGCCCGGCGGCGCGCGCAAGGTCGCCTATATCGATCCGGCGCGCGGCCGGCGGGAAGAGGGGGGACGCCGATGAGGAACGCGTTGGCGGGACTCGATGTCGGCACGAGCAAGGTTTGCGCGCTGCTCGCGGAGGCGGGCGCCGACGGCGCGATCGAGTTGATCGGTTACGGCGTTGCGCCCTGCGCCGGCCTGCGCAAGGGCGTGGTGGTCAATATCGAGGCGACGGTCGAAGCGATTCGCGCGGCGATCGACCAGGCCGAGAGTTCCGGCGGCGCGCGCGTTGGCACGGCGGTCGTCGGCGTTTCCGGCGCGCACGTGCGCGGCCTCAACAGTCATGGAATCGTCGCCGTGCGCGGCGGCGAAGTGGGCGCCCGCGACGTCGAACGGGTGATTGACGCGGCGCGCGCGGTGGCGATTCCGCTGGATCGGCAGGTGCTCCATATTCTGCCCCAGCAATTCGCGGTTGACGATCAGGAGGGCGTGCGCGATCCGGTCGGGATGGCGGGCGTGCGCCTGGAGGCGCGGATTCATATCGTGACCGCCGCGCAAAGTTACGGCCAGAATCTGGCGAAATGCTGCGAACGCGCCAACGTGACCTCGGCCGGGATGGTGTTCGAACCGCTGGCTTCGGCCGACGCGGCGCTCTTTCCCGAGGAGCGCGAACTGGGCGTCGCCCTGATCGATATCGGGGGCGGCACCACCGACGTGGTGGTGTTCCTCAATGGCGCCGTGATGCATACGGCGGTGCTGCCGATCGGCGGAAGCCATCTGACGGGCGACGTCGCCGCCGGCCTGCGGACGCCGCTCACCGACGCCGAGCGGATCAAGCTGAGTCATGGCGCCGCCACCAACCTGATCGTCGGGCGCGAGGAGACGGTGCAGGTGCCGGGCGTCGGCGGACGCGAGCCGCGGGTGATTCCCCGCCGCTTGCTGGGCGAAATTATCGAACCGCGGATGGAAGAAATTTTCGCGCTCGCGCAACGCGAACTGTACCGCTCGGGCGTGGCCGAGAGCCTCGCTTCGGGCGTGGTGTTGGTGGGCGGAACCTCGCTGATCGAGGGCACGCAAGAGCTGGCCGAGCGGATTTTCGGCCTGCCCGTGCGCCGCGGGTTGCCAATTAACCTGAAAGGCCTGCCCGAAGAATTGATGAAACCGATGTACACGACGGCGGCCGGCCTGCTGATGCGCGCGATGGACGGCCATGGCCACCTTAACGGATTCGCGCGGCACGGACGCTGGGGCCGGCTCCGCACGCGCGTAAGCGATTGGGTCAGGGATTTCTTTTGAGCGACACAAATCACAATGGCGGCGAGCGCGGCGATTCGCGCGATAGGGGCGGAGGAGGTTCAGCAATGATTGAATTGGTTGAAAACGTCGATCCGGGCGCGCGGATCAAGGTTATCGGAGCGGGCGGATGCGGCGGCAACGCGGTCAATCACATGATCGCGGCCGGCCTGCGCAATGTCGAATTCGTCGCGTGCAACACCGACACCCAGGCCTTGCAGGGCAACACCGCGTCGATCCGGTTCCAGATGGGATCGTTGCTGACGCGCGGCCGCGGCACCGGCGGCAATCCCGAAATCGGCCGCAAGGCCGCGCTCGAGGACGAGGAGCGCCTGCGCGAGCTGATCGGCGACGCCGAGATGGTGTTCGTCACGGCGGGGATGGGCGGCGGCACCGGCACTGGCTCGGCGCCGGTGATCGCGCGGATCGCGCGCGAAGCCGGCGCGCTCACGGTCGGCGTCGTCACCAAGCCGTTCCAGTTCGAGGGGCGCAAGCGGATGGGGCAGGCCGAGGAAGGCCTGCGCGAGCTCAAAAACGCGGTCGATACGCTGATCACGATCCCCAATCAGCGGTTGCTTTCGATCGCCAGCCGCACCACCTCGCTCAAGGAAGCTTTCCAGCGCGCGGACGACGTGCTGCTGCAGGCCGTCCGCGGCATCTCGGAGCTGGTGACGGTGCACGGCCTGATCAATCTCGACTTCGCCGACGTGCGCTCGATTATGGCCGAGATGGGCATGGCGATGATGGGCGCGGCGCGCGCCGGCGGCGAAAACCGCGCGGTCGAAGCGGCGCAGCGCGCGATCTCGAGCCCGTTGCTCGAGGACGTTTCGATCAAGGGCGCGCGCGGCCTGCTGATCAACGTAACCGGCGGTCCGGACATGTCGCTGTATGAAGTCAACGAGGCGGCGAGCCTGATCCAGGAAGAAGCGCACGAGGACGCGAATATCATTTTCGGCGCCGTGATCGACGAGAAGATCAGCGACGAAATTCACGTCACAGTGATCGCGACCGGCTTCGGCGATCGCGAACTTGACGGCCGTATTATCCCGCGCTATTCGCCCTCTGGCGCGCCGGTCACCGCGCCCGTTCAGTCGGCGATGACGCGGCCGATGGACACGATCCAGCAACCGCTGATCGCGCCGCCGCCGCATGTGGCGCCGACGCCTTCGGCGCCGGCCTCCCGCACGGGTTTTACCGCGGCGTCGCGGATCCCGCCCAACGCCACTTCTTACGGCGGCAAGCCGGTGCGCAGGCTCGGATTGATCGTTGACGAGAACAGCCTGGATATTCCGGCGTTCAAACGGCGCAACAGCGAATCCGAGCAGCGCAACGCGGGACCGACGCGGCTCGGCGCCAACGACGCGGCCGACGGCGACGACAAGCTCGATATCCCGGCGTTTCTGCGCAAACCGACCGAATAGCGGCGGCCCGCGGGGCGGCGGATCCCGCGCGGAATCGAACGCAATTGAAGATGGGCGGCGCGCTAGGCCCTGCGCCGCTCAGACGCCGGCGATCCGTTCGACCCGGCCGAGCGGAAGCAGCACCGCGAACGCCCCGGCCGTCAGCGCCATCGTGAAGGCGGCCGCGATCCGGTAACTGCCGGTGTGGTCGATAATCGCGCCGCACAGCGGCGGCCCCAGCAACGTGCTGATCGCGCTGCTGGTGTACAGCATCCCCAGCACCACGCCCAATCCGCGCGTGCCGAAAAGCTCCGCCAGCACCGCCGGCGTAAGCGCGACCGCGCCTCCGTAACTGACGCCCATCGCCAGCGCGAAACCGGCGAGCGGCCAGTAGCTTTGCGCCGCGAGCCATAGCGTAAAACTCAGTCCGAGGGCCAGGATGCATCCCTGGAACGCCCGGATAATCCCATGACGATCGGCGAGGGGGCCCAGACCGACCCGTCCCGCCGTGCTGGCGAAACCGATAATTCCCACCAGCGTCGCCGCCGCGACCGGCTTGATGCCGAGACTGTGCGCAAACGACGGCAGAAAGACGAACGGCACCGCGGTCGCCACCGTCCATAGCAGGCATCCCGCGTACATCAGCCTGAACGGCGCCGAGCGGAAAATCTCGCGCATCGGCGGCGTCGGCGAATCCAGCTCGACCGGCGGCGGCTCCGCCAGCCAAACGCATACCAGCAAGCTCGCCGTCGCGCCCATTCCCAGCATCACGTACGCTTCCCGCCA